>JAICGQ010000255.1 GCA_025923035.1 Pyrinomonadaceae bacterium
CGTGCCGGATCTGTGGCGGTAGTGTTGAGTCTTACAGGTTCGGAGTTGCGTGTGAGACGTGCTGGAAAAAACAAGAGCTCACAGATCAGTGTTCAGTCGGATGGTACGAAGGCGCTCTCCGAGAATCTGTGTTGGTGCTCAAACGGCAACCATATATGCCAGCGCATCTAGTTGGGTTGTTGGTGGAAGCAAGTCAGTCTTGCGACGGAATCACACGCATTGTTCCGGTGCCTTTGCACGAGGAGCGGTTGCGATCACGAGGCTTCAATCAGGCGGCCATCATTGGCCGCGAAATGTCGAGGGCGCTCGGCGTCCCGCTGGACGAGACCAGCCTCGGGCGTGTTTCGTCAACGGAGAAATACCGCACCGGGCTCGACTCAAAAGGGCGTTGGGACTCGGTGGCAAAGGCGTTTGCTGTACGTTACCCGCGGTTAATCGAGGGCGAGGCGATCCTCCTCGTCGACGACGTGTTTACGACCGGCGCGACGGTCGCCGCCTGTCAGGCCGTGCTCATCGAAGCGGGCGCGAAATCGGCGTCAATTTTCACTTTGGCCAAGGCGAGACGCTAATATTTTTGACACTCTCTTCGACGCTCGCGTAATATCAGCCGTACTATGAACGGCAGGGTTTTAGTCCTGAACACCTCTTTCGAGCCCATCAACGTATGCACCGAGAGGCGCGCCGTGGTGATGATTTTCAAGGGGGTAGCCCGTGTGGAAGAGCACAACGGACACATGCTTCACTCACAGAAGCTGTCCATCCACGCGCCGTCCGTGATTCGCCTGACCGAGTACATTCACATTCCGTTTGAGCGGCGTTCGCTGTCGCGCAAAAACATCCTGTTGCGCGACCATTCGACCTGCCAGTATTGCGGCAAGCAGTACCCGCCTTCGGAATTGACACTCGATCATGTCCAGCCGCGCTCGCGCGGAGGTGAGTCGGCATGGGATAATCTGGTCGCCTGCTGCAAGCGCTGCAACCACAAGAAAGGGAACCGCACTCCCGAGGAATCGGGCATGCATCTGCTGCGCCGGCCTCGCGGGTTTTCGCTACACGTCAACCGGCAAATAATGCGGTATCTTGGCCGGGCCGACGAGACGTGGCGGAAATACCTGTTTTACGAATCGGATAGTCGAGATTAACTGGCGCGTCGCACGCGCACCCACTTAGAAAAGAGGAATTATGACTCAAACAATGCTGGCGATCGCGGGGCTGGGACCCACGGAGCTCATAATCATCGTGCTGGTGATCGTTTTGCTCTTCGGCGCCACTAAACTGCCGCAGTTGGCGAAGTCGTTGGGCCAAAGCAAGCGTGCTTTCAGGGAAGGACTCGAGGAAGCCGAGCGAGAAGGTCGGAAAGAGGTTAAGGAATAGTTAGAACAGTCTTGCGTACCGGTCTTTTGACCTTGGTTCTTAGAACTTAGTACTTTGTACTTCCTGACAAAGCACTAAGAACGAAGCACAAAGTTCCTACTCGTCAGTGACTGTGAGCCTTTTGCCCAACGACTAGCGTCGCTTTCACCGAAAGCGCGAACTCCGCCTCATGCCTTTCTTCGTTAATCAAGCGGGAGATTTCGCGGGATAGATCTGCTCTCATATCTTCAGGCACGAGCGCGAGCCACGCGGGCATCAGGAATTCAGACACCAGCGGCGAGTTCAGAAACTGCTCTCCCGACTCATAGTCAAATTCCTCAATACGTGTCCACGTGGTCACGTCGAGTAGTCCTTCGTCTTCCGCCATCTGCTCCACGTCTGAGATCGTGGGCAACCCGGTGATCAGGTGTTCGACGGCGACCTCATGATCCGTCAGGCCCGTGTTGTGCAACGCCTCCCAGTAGATCGAAAAGAACTCACCGAAACTTGAAGCAGTCGGCAGTGCGAGTGCGATCGTCGCAGCTGGACCAGCGACACGGACCATCTCGGAAAACATCTTGCGCATGCGCGGAGTTGGGATCAGCGAAGCGTTGCCGACGACGAGATCGAAGTGATTGTCGGGCGCCGCGAGTGAATCCAACCGGCTCTGACTGAATCGAACCTCGTCGTTCGTGACGGTTGCTTTTGCCTGGGCCAGTTCGAGGCATTCGGCGTTTTCGTCGACGCAGAGCATCTCGAGTTTCTTGCCGGCGCGCTCCTGGAGCGCAATTGCGTGTCCGCCGGTTCCCGCCGCTGCGTACAGTGCTTTTCCTTCGTCCGGCAGTTTGACGTGCTCGTCGATCAACTCGGCAAATCGTTCGCCCCAATCGGGGGCGATGAAGAGATCCTGCAGGAACGCAAGTTCCTTATCCGACTTTTTATTTATCTCGTTCATCCTCGTGAAAGTACCTTCTACCTTGTAATTGAGGGGGCAAACATTCCATCTCGTCCTTCGCGTCCGGATCGCTGTGCGCGTAGCGATAGTCTTTGCCGTAACCGACGTGCTTCATCAAAGGCGTTACAGCGTTTCGAAGGTGCAGCGGCACCGGTTCGCGTGACGTTTCGGCGGCGTCGGTTGCGGCGGCGAAGTAAGCGGATTTGACGGCATTGGATTTCGGCGCCTGCGCCAGATAGATCACGGCTTGCGATAGTGGAAACAGTCCTTCCGGCAATCCGATGAGCTGCACGATGTCCGCGGCGGCCGCGGCCTGGACCATCGCCTGCGGATCAGCGAGTCCGATATCTTCAGACGCGAGAATGCACAAACGCCGTGCGATGTAGATCGGATCGGCGCCGCCTTCGATCATTCGTGCGAGCCAGTAAAGCGAAGCGTCGACGTCGGAGTTGCGCAGGGATTTAATCAGCGCCGAGATCAGGTTGTAGTGTTCTTCGCCGCCTTTGTCGTACGCGTAGTGAGCGCGGCCGAGAGCTTCGATCACGGTTTGTTCGGTGACGGTTCGCGTGCCGCTCGCGTCGGGATTTGTTGATTCGACGGCTGCGTCGAGTGCGGTCAGCGCGACGCGTGCATCGCCGCCGGCGGAATGCGCGATGCGGGCGAGCAGTTCGTCTGAGATCGACGGGTTGTAACGCGCAAGACCGCGCTCGGCGTCATCGAGTGCGCGTCGCAGGACGATCTTGATCTCGTCTTCGGAAAGCTGATTAAGGACGAGCACGCGGCTGCGCGAAAGCAGTGCGCCGGTTACTTCAAACGACGGGTTCTCGGTGGTCGCTCCGATGAGCGTGACGGTGCCGTTTTCGACAGCGTGCAACAGCGCGTCCTGTTGCGCTTTATTGAATCGATGGATCTCATCGATGAAGAGTACGGTGCGTTTTCCGTAGCTGAGTTCCGTCTTTGCTTGTTGGATCGCGTCGCGCAAATCCTTCACGCCGGAGAAGACGGCAGACAGCGCGATGAAGCGGAGTCCGCTGTTTTCCGCGAGCAGACGCGCGAGTGTTGTCTTGCCGGTTCCGGGTGCGCCCCACAGAATCAGCGACGGCAGAGCGCCGCCTCGTTCGACGAGCTTTCGCAGAACGCGTCCGTCGCCGACGAGGTGATCCTGACCGACAAACTCCGCCAACGAGCGCGGGCGCATGCGTTCGGCGAGCGGCGCTCCATCGAGCGGCACAGGCTCGGGCGCGTCGTCGCTAAACAGACTTCTTGTAGAATTCCACCGGTCCATGGCTCCAAAAGGATGTATAATTATCGCCGAAAAGAATCAAAGACGCGACCAGCCGAGCTGACCAAACCTGGGGTAAACGTGGGACCGCTTCAAGTGAAATTGCCCATTTTTATGGGAAAAACATGCAGGATCTTCAACGGAACGCGTTAGCCGGAATCTGCGTATACTTGGCGTGCTTGAGAGCCCGGTAATTGCGATTGGAGAGTAGAAGATGAAAGAAGCAAAAGACGTTTTGAGGGTTGTGGGAATGATCCTCCTGGGAGTATTCGTTTTCGCAGTAGGCATGCCGATCGTCCTGACGGTGGCGGGAATTGCAACAGGCATCATCTCATTTTTGATTGGACTGGCAGTGCTTGCGATCAAGGTGGCGGTTGTTCTGGCAATCGGTTATTTGATCCTCGTCGGTATCCGCGCCCTGCTCCGTTAATTACACATTAAACCGAAAATGGACTACATCACCCTCCCGCATGATGTAGTCCTTCCCTTCCAGGCGTAACAATCCCTTATCCCGAGCAGTGGCATACGATCCGGCGGCGATCAGTTCGTCGTAGCTGACGACTTCCGCGCGGATGAAACCGCGTTCAATGTCGGAATGGATCGTGCCGGCAGCGGTCTGAGCGCGGGTGCCTTGCGGGATGGTCCAGGCGCGCACTTCTTTTTCGCCGGCGGTCAGAAACGACATTAATCCGAGCAGGTGATAAGCGCTCTTGATCAGTTGATCGACGCCGCTGGTTGAGACTTTCAAACTCTTCAGATAATCGAGCCGCTCTTCCGGTGGCAGCGCTACGAGTTCTGCTTCGAGTTGCGCGCAGATGACGACGCATTCCGCCGCTTCGCGATCGGCGATCTGGCGCACCGCGCCCACCAACTTGTTCGCGTCGAGATTCGCCAGTGCGTTCTCGTCGACGTTCGCGGCGTAAATCGTCGGCTTCGTAGTCAACAAAAAGAAGTTGCGTGCAACAGCACGTTCGTCCGCCGTGAGTTCAACCGTCCTTGCCGATCTTCCTTCTTCGAGCGCCGGTTGCAGCTTGTCGAGCACTTCCAGCTCCGCACGCGCGACCTTGTCGCCACTCTTCAGGTTCTTTTGCGCCTTCTCGCGACGCCGCTCGACGGTTCCCAAATCAGCTAACGCCAGCTCGATCTGAATCGTCTCGATATCGCGCACCGGATCGACAGAGCCTTCGACGTGAATGACGCTGTCGTCTTCGAAGCAACGCACAACCTGGACCACCGTATCGGTCTCGCGAATGTTTGCGAGAAACTGGTTGCCCAACCCCTCCCCTTTCGACGCGCCGCGCACGAGCCCCGCGATGTCGAGAAACTCGACCGTCGCCGGCACGATCACTTCTGTTTTGACGAGTCGCGCGAGCGGTTCGAGTCGTTCATCAGGAACGGAAACCACGCCGACGTTCGGTTCGATTGTCGCGAATGGATAGTTCGCTGCGAGTGCAGCGGTTTGCGCCGTGAGCGCGTTGAAGAGGGTCGACTTGCCCACGTTGGGCAGTCCCACGATACCTGCTCGTAACATTATTTGCCTCGGACGGAAAGCTAACCTATCTTGCTGCGGATGTCGATCCCGGTATAATTCCCACTCCGAAGAATGATAGCTTCCTTCTTACTGGTCTTACTGGTTACCTTCGGGGGTACCCTCGCAACTTACCTCTACGATGAGAACGCGTCGTTAGGCGCGCGCGTGTGCGCGGGGGCATGCCTCGGACTGACGTTGTTTAGCCTCGTCGCTTTCGTTGTTGCTTTGTTCGTCGGACTCAGCGGCGCGGGGATCCTCATCAGTCTCGGAATCTGTTGCAGTCCACTCGCGCTTCTGGACAAGACGGCGTTCAAACGTTTCAACCAGGATGTTGAAACCGCGTCGATCGCGGCCCGCCGCTTGTTTCTCAAACCCGAAGGATGGTCGATTCTTCACTTCCTGTTTTACGCCGCCACGACTGTGATTCTGTGGAAGGTATTCAGCCGCGCGGTGATCGAAGACGACGGCGGCATCAGCACCGGACTGCTCAACAACTTTGGCGATCTTCCGTTTCACATCAGCGTGATCACCGGGTTCGCGTACGGAAACAATTTTCCGCCGGAGGATCCGACGTACGCCGGCGTTAGTTTCACCTATCCGTTTCTTTCTGACTTTCTATCGGCGATCTTCGTGCGTTGCGGCGCAAGCCTGCGCGAGTCGATGTTCCTGGGAAGTTTCACCCTGGCGGTGGTGTTTGTCGGCGTGCTCCATCGCTGGGCGCTGGAAATGCTGCGCGACAGGCTGGCGGCGATTCTGACGCCTTTGATCGTGCTGTTAAATGGGGGCTTCGGTTGGTATTTGCTGTTTGAGAAGGCCTACAACGGCGAGCGCGGTTTGTGGGGCGTGCTGGTGGACCTGCCGCCGTCGTTCACAGTCATTCCCGAAACGACCTGGCGCTGGGGTAACGCGGTCTCTGCGCTGCTCGTGCCGCAACGCGGGTTTCTGATGGGACTGCCGCTGGCGGTGATCGCGTTTACGCAATGGTGGCTGGCACTCCAAAAAGATGAAGAGGCGCCTAAGGCGGAAACAGCCCGGACAAAGACAAAACACCGCCGCCCGGCGATGCCCGCGCCGCCCCCCTCGCGCTTTCCACTTCGCACACGTCGCATGATCGCGGCCGGTGTTGCCGCCGGACTTTTACCGCTGGTCCATGCGCATAGTTTTATCGTCGTAATGGGAATGGGAGCTTGCCTGGCGTTAATTCATATTCGCTGGCGCGAGTGGTTTGCCTTCTTTGCGGCGGCGTCCGCGATCGCGATACCGCAGCTTCTGTGGTCCACATTGAATAGCGCCGTAAATGCGAGCACTTTCTTTGCGTTCCAGTTGGGTTGGGATCGGGGAACGGAAAACCCGGTCGTCTTCTGGTTTCTGAATACCGGACTGTTCATTCCGTTGATCGTGCTCGCGATACTGTTGAAGTCCAACGGCTATCTCGTCGGGAGACGACTGCTGCTCTTCTACTTGCCGTTCACGCTCTGCTTCATCATTCCGAATTTCGTTAAGCTGGCGCCGTGGATCTGGGACAACATCAAGGTCCTTTATTACTGGTGGCTCGCGTCGGCGCCCATCGTTGCGGTGTTCTTTGCGTGGATGTGGCGAAAGGGACCGATCATGCGCATCGCTGCGGTCTTGCTGTTTGTCAGTGTCACGCTCGCGGGCGCGCTCGATGTTGTCGGGATTGCGTTCCGCGACGTGAAGTATGGAATCTTTGACGCTGCCGGTGTGAGTTTCGCCGAACGTGTGAAGCAGGAGACTCAGCCGCGATCGTTAATACTTCACGCTCCGGTTCACAACACGCCGGTTTTTCTCACCGGTCGAAGATCGGTGATGGGTTATCCCGGACACGTCTGGACTCATGGACTCGAGTTCGTGCAGCGCGAAGGCGAGATCAAGCGAATCTATCTTGGTTCGCCCGATGCGTCGCAGTTACTAAAAGACTACGGCGTCGATTATGCTGTGATTGGACCACTGGAGCGGGTCGTGACTCCGCCCAACGAACAATTCTTTTCGCAATTTGAAAAGGTAGAACAAGTTGGCGAATACAGCCTCTACAAA
Organism: Pyrinomonadaceae bacterium; assembly: GCA_025923035.1. GTDB lineage: Bacteria > Acidobacteriota > Blastocatellia > Pyrinomonadales > Pyrinomonadaceae > PSRF01. The sequence continues at coordinate 7,177 of JAICGQ010000255.1, forward strand.
ATCAGGTAAGAAAGCGAAGAAGCAGAAGAAAGCCGCGGTTGAGACGAAGACCGCGCCTCAAGCCCCGGCTGCGACTGC
>JAICGQ010000256.1 GCA_025923035.1 Pyrinomonadaceae bacterium
GATCGTGTGCGTTCCAACGGCAAAGAATGAACCGGAGCCTGGACTGTTCGTCACCGCTCCGCAATCACCGGTTGGGGCGCCGGCGCCAAACTTCACGCGTGCGCCGAAAACGCCGCCCTCAGTGGTGTCGGCTGTCGCAATAACGTCCGCGGGACAGGTAAGCGAGCATGAACCTGGAACTGCTGGTTCGGCAACGACTGTCGCTGTCTTTGTCGAGTTGCCGCGCGTAGTACGTTGCGGGGTGGTGGTTGTCACCGAAGCTTCAAACACGATCTCCGTTCTGACCGGAGTGCCGGAGCCGACGGCAAACGTGAGCGCGATCTTGGCTGCTCCGTTAGCTGCCAGACTCGAGCTTGTACACGTCGTGGAGCCGGTATCATTCGTGCAATCGAGATTTGGATCTGATGATGCAGCCGATACGAAGGTCGAGAACGATGGGTCAGCCGCGGCGATCTCCACGTCTGCTGCCGCGTTTGGTCCACTGTTTTGTAGATACAGAATGAAACTGACCTGGTCGCCCGCCGAAATCTGTGCGTCCGAAACGGCGCTAAGCAGTGAAAGCTGCGCCACGGGGTCGTTGTTGGTAACTGTGAAAGAGGCTTTGGCCTTGGCTGAGCCATCGGAGCCGGTGAAGGAAGCCGCTGACCATGTTCCACGATTGTCTATGGTGTCACCGCCGATGGTCGACGTTGCAGTGGCGGGAATCGTGAATACAAGTTCGTCAGAAGAGTCGGTGCCTGGAACGTTTGCCTTGGCCCTGATAAAACCGTCTGGACCAACGATGGCGAGCGATCGCAAAACTTGCGTCGCGCGAAAACCAGTCGGCGCATTCGTTAGCTTCGCACATACCGTATCGCCCAGCGTAAAGGAGGTCGCGGGCGTCGTGCAGTCACCTTGAAAAATGTCTACGGTTTCAGGTCCCGCTTGAAGTGAGAAAGGAAACCACGCAGCATAAGCTACGGAAAAGAGGGGAAGCGCGACTAGTGCGCTTACTAATATTAAGATTCGGAAACGCTTGACGAATTTCATTAACGAGTACGAGGGCCGGTTTAGCGTGTGATGCGTTTTCATTATCTAAGTTTCTCCTTGCGACGGCGTTCCTCAGGGATGTCAGATTGTCAGGTTGCGCAGGATGTTCACCTATCAGCGCTTAGAAGAACTGAGAGCCCTTTGAGCGTGAAACTCTCGAATTGAACGCCGTCGTAAAACTTGATAACCGATGGCCCCGGCCTTACTTTTGCGGCGGGATTCGGGCGCATCACCAGTAACGCGGAATTCGGCCGGGGATTGGACCAATATTTTTTCCTCATTTTCCGTTTAGGCTTATGCTGGGAGTCGGGACATAACGTAAACAGTCATCGGAAAAGTCGGGCGTTCTCGAATCGGTCTCTCCTTAAGGGCTTAAAGGATGACACTGACGGCGAAGTGGCGGAAGCGAGGCTGAAATTTTTAGAGACGTGCAGTCACTGAAAACTGACGTGCAGTCCGGAAGCTTTCAAAAGATCCTCTCCACTTTTGAAGGCGCAGTCTTTTACTACAACTCTTGGTCTAAGTCAATAAAATCTTCTGGAGTTTTACCGCAAAATTTTTTGACCTGATTCAATGCGAAAATAGGAAGTGCGCGAGCCCTGGTTATGGTCTATTTTGTTACTGTTCATTGAAACTTCAATTTTTTTGCTTTTGTAAGGGTATATGCGAAAAGTTTTCGTGACAGGTGGCGCCGGGTTCATTGGGTCGGCGTTCGTCAAATTGCTTTTAGATGAAAGCGACGATTGGTTCATAACTAACTTCGACGCGCTTACCTATGCCGGTAATCTCGAGAACCTCACGGGACTCGACGAAAATCGTCATCACTTCATTCGTGGCGACATCGCAGATCGCGACGCCGTGACCCAGGCACTGGAAAACGACTGCGAAGCGATCGTCAACTTCGCTGCCGAATCACACGTCGATCGCAGCATTACTTCCGCTGACGATTTTCTACGCACGAACGTAACCGGAACGCAGATCCTGCTCGACGCCGCGCGCGCAAAGGGCGTGAAGCGTTTTGTGCAGGTGTCGACTGACGAAGTGATGGGCAGCTTGCCGGAAGACGATGCGAGCTTCTTCACTGAAGATTCGCCGTTCGCTCCCAATAGTCCATACGCTGCTTCGAAGGCGGCGGCCGAACATCTCGTGCGTGCGGCGCATCACACTTTCGGGTTGGACACTGTCGTCACACGCTGCGGCAACAATTATGGACCACGGCAGTTTCCGGAGAAGTTTTTGCCGCTGGCCATTGCCAACGCGATGAACGATCAAACGATTCCGGTCTATGGCGACGGAATGAACGTGCGTGATTGGATCTATGTCGAGGACCACTGTCGCGCGATTCTTGCCGTCATGGAAAAAGGCAAACCGGGAAGGGTTTACAACATCGGTGCGCGCAATCCGCGACGCAATCTCGAAGTTGTGCAGTCGCTGCTCGATGCGCTTGGCAAGCCGCACAGCCTGCTCAGGTTCGTTACCGATCGTCTCGGGCACGATCGTCGTTATGCGATCGATCCATCGTTGATTGAAGCGGAACTCGACTGGCGTCCACGAGAAACCTGGGCCAGTGGTCTGGCGAAGACCATTGCCTGGTATCGCGAGAACAATCGTTGGTTGGAGAACACGCGGAGCGGCGCGTATCGAGATTATTACCGGCTCCAGTATGGAACTGAGGTTAACGCGAGTTGAAGATTTTGATTACCGGCGCCGGCGGACTCGTCGGTCGTGCTCTTACGGAACATTGTCGAACCCAGGGTGACGAAGTCTTCGCTTACGATCATAAGTCGCTCGATATCGCCGATCCGCAGATGGTCGATGCGGTTGTTTCGGAGCGACGTCCTGAGGCAGTGATCAACTGCGCAGCGTGGACCGACGTCGACGGCTGCGAAAGCGATCCGGGAAAAGCGAGGAGCGTCAATGCGCTGGGACCGGAAAACCTCGCGCGTGCGGCGCGTCACGTCGATTCGCTCTTGATCACCATCTCGACCGATTACGTCTTCGACGGTCTGAAAGACGGTTTCTACACCCAGCGAGATAATCCGCAACCGATTAGCGTCTACGGGCGTGCAAAGCTCGAGGGCGAACGGCTGGCCCAGGTGGAAAATGCGCGCACGATCGTCGTCCGCACGGGTTATATCTTCGGACTCGGCGGCACAAACTTTCTGAGCACGGTTGTGGCGCGGGCCCGGGAAAGCCAGAAATTGAAGGTGATTGGCGACTGTTTTGGCACGCCAACTTACGGGCGCGATCTGGCAGTTCGGTTACGCGAACTCGCAGTAATTGACCTGCCGGGCATCTATCACGTGGTCAATTCCGGTGAAGGCGCGAGTTTTGAGATGTTTACGCGCGAGGCCTTGCGGATGGCGAAACTCCCTGCCGATATGGTTGAATCAGTGTCGATGGATTCTCTTCCGCGGCCCGCTCCCCGCCCGCGAAACTCTAAAATGAAGTGCCTGCTGTCGCCTGCCATTGGATTGCCGCCGTTGCGGAGCTGGCAGCAGGGTTTGGCTCATTTCGTTGGGGAAACGGGGAGGTGACGGATAGCTTGCCTCATAGCGAGTCTCTGTTATTATTCTCAGTCTGACGACTGCCCCCGATTTGTGACTTTGACTGTAACCACAAACTGAAGCCCGGATAAATAAGATGTCGCAAGATAACCGCTTAATGCCGATGCCCTCTGTCGAGCGTACCCTCGATAGACCAATGAATGATATTGGACAACTCAGGTCTTATGGGCCAGCAGCCAGCGAGCCGAGCCAGATTCGCGATTACCTGTTCGTGGTGCTGAAGCGCAAGTGGCTCATTTTGAGTCTGTGCCTGGTGGTCACGTCGCTGGTCGCGATCCAGATGTTTCGTCAGCCTTCGATTTACGAAGCGGTAACGACGATCCGGATCCAGCAAAAGACCCCAAACGTCTTGCAGACCAGAGAGCTGGTCGTCAACGGGCAGCCCGACCCAAACTTCTGGGGCACGCAGATCAAGTTGCTGGAAAGTCCGACTCTTGCCCGTCAGGTCGCATTGACTCTCGACCTGCAAAACAATCCCGAGTTTTTCGGCAGCCAGTCGCAGGGCGGTATTTTCGCAGCTCTGAAGAGAATGGTGTCAGGCGATGTTAAGAAACCTAAGGGCCCATCTCCTGCCGTTGCTCCCGGAGGGTTAAGGGTAGTCGGCGAAGCCCAGATGAGAGACGACCCGTTGACGCCGGAAGAGCTCGCTGCGCTCGAACCGTATGAAGACGCAATCATCGCGGGCGAAAGTATCAACGGCATTGTGGGCACCAATCTTTTCCACATCAAGTATGTCCACACCAATCCGGAGTTGGCCCAGAAGATCGCCAACACAATCGCCGAAGTCTTTCGTTCGAACAACATCGAGCGGGCCACGTTAACGACGTCCAATGCGGGAGATATTCTGTCCCGCGAGATAACTACACAGCAGGACAAGATTCGCGCCGATCAGGATGCGCTGATCGAGTTCGCCAAGAAAGTAGGCCTGCCGCCGACCGGCGATCCGAATCTCAACGTCGAAGCACGACGACTCATCGCGCTCAGTGAGCAAGTGCTCCAGGCGCAAAACGCCCGGCAGGACGCACAGGCGATTTACCTCAGCGCGGCCGCGAGCAAAGACCTGTTGACTGTTCCCGAAGTGCAGGCTTCAGCTCGAATCTCGAAGATCCAGGACAAGCTGACGGAGCTGCGCGAAAAGAAGGCCGCGCTCATGGTCACATATACAGCGGAGTGGCCTGGAGTTAAGCAGATTCAAGTTTCGATCGACCGCCTCGAAGAGGAACTGAAAACCGCCGCCGAAGGTACCGTTTCGGCTTTGAAGGCGCGATACGAAGCAACGAAAGAGCACGAGAGAAAGGTCAACGAGAATTATCAGCAACAGCGCGGGACCACAGACCAACAGACGCGCGATCAAATCGAGCTCACCGGACTAAACCAGCGGCTCGAAGCAGCCAAGCAGTACTTGACTGTTTTGCAGCAGCGCTATCGCGACGTGAAAAACGCGCAGGGCGATCAGGGCAGCGAAGTCAATATCGAATCGTATAGCCGCATACCGCGTTCGCCTGTCGGACCTCCGCGACTGCGAAACGTGATGATCGCGCTCGTGCTGTCGCTCGTCGCCGGTATCGGTCTGGCGTTCCTGCTCGACTTCCTTGACGACACAGTTAAATCGCTCGACGACGTGGATCGCTATGTTCACCTGCCCGCGCTGGCGATGATCCCTGCCAGCCACGGAGCAGCAGCGCGATTGAAAGGTCTGCCGAAAGTCGGGCCTGGAGGTCCCGAGACGACGGCGCTGGCAATGGTCGACGACGTTCGATCTCCGATCGCAGAGGCGTACCGTCACTTGCGCACGTCGTTGTTGCTTTCATCCGCCGGTCAACCACCGAAGACTATCCTCGTAACGTCGAGCCAGCCTTCGGAAGGCAAGACTACGACGGCGATCAATACCGCGTTCATGTTGGCCCAGACTGGCGCCGAAGTGCTGATTATCGATTGCGACTTGCGCCGGCCGCGGTTGCACACGCAGTTTGAAGTCTCGAACTCGAGAGGCTTGACGACCTGGTTGTCCGGTGAAAAGGACCTCGACAACCTGTGTCAGGTTTATGCGAAGACTCCAAATCTCAAGGTGCTGACGTCGGGTCCGGTGCCGCCGAATCCGGCGGAGTTGCTCGGTTCCGAAGAGATGCGACGGTTGTTGGGCCAACTCAGCGAGCGTTTCGCGCACATCATCATCGATTCGCCACCGGCGATTTCGTTCACTGACGCTTCGATTCTGTCGACGATGGTCGACGGCGTGATGCTGGTGGTCCATGGCGGCCGCAGCTCGCGCGCGGTTGTGCGCCGGGCGAAGCAGCAGTTGCTGGACGTTGGCGCACACATCTTTGGCGTCGTGCTGAACAACGTGAAGATGGAGCAGCACGATTACTACTATTCAGGTTATTACTCGAATTATTATTCGAATGAATCCGATAGTGGCCGAAGCACTTCCGCAGGCGAGACCGCGTAGTGCTGTTTAAGACCGCGGATCAGATTACCAATCCAAGAATCCTGCCACGATGAACGTTCCACTTCTGGATCTACAGGCGCAGTATGCCTCGTTGCGAGACGAGGTGCGCGAGGCAATTGATCACGTATTTGAGTCGCAGCGGTTCGTGCTCGGCGAGGAGGTGCAAAAGCTCGAAGCATCGATCGCCGAGTATTGCGGAACGAAGCATGCGATTGGCTGTGCATCCGGGTCGGATGCATTGTTGCTCGCGTTGATGGCGCTGGATATCGGCGCCGGCGATGAAGTCATCACCACGCCATTTACGTTCTTTGCTACCGGCGCCGCGATAACGCGTCTCGGTGCGCGTCCTGTTTTCGTCGACATCGATCCGTCCAGCTACAACCTGGACGTTTCGCAAGTCGTGCAGGCGATAACAGAGCGGACGAAAGCCATCATTCCGGTCCATCTTTACGGACAATGCGTCGAGATGGACGGCTTGCTCGAAATCAGTGTAGAACACGGTATTCCGATCATCGAAGACGCCGCGCAGGCGATCGGGGCCACAGATCGCGGAGACCGGGCCGGATCGATGGGGCTGATGGGAAGCTTTAGTTTTTACCCAACGAAGAACCTCGGCGGCGCGGGCGACGCCGGCATATTGACCACCAGCGACGACGCTGTGGCTGAACGATTGCGACGGCTTCGCAACCACGGCGGCCGCAACGAATATCAGCACGAGGAAGTCGGTATTAATAGCCGGCTCGATGAACTCCAGGCGGCGGTCCTGAACGTCAAGCTGCGGTATCTCGACGAGTGGTCCAACGAACGCGCGCGCAAGGCCGCTGTTTACGACGAACTCCTGGACGACGTGCCGTTCGAGCTAATCACGCCGTCGACGAGAGATGAAGCGCGTCACATCTATCACCAGTACGTCATTCGTGTTCCGCACTATCGCGACGCTCTGATGGACCACTTGAAGCAACACGGTGTGGGAACAAAAGTGTATTATCCGATTCCGCTGCACCGGCAGGAATGTTTTGCCTATCTCGGTTACCATGAGGGCGAGTTTCCCGAGTCGGAACGCGCGGCGCGCGAAACGTTCGCCTTGCCGGCCTATCCCGAACTCAGCGAAACTCAACAGGCTTACGTCGTCGAAACGATCAAGAGCTTCAAGCCTGAACGCCAGGCTTGAAGCAC
>JAICGQ010000257.1 GCA_025923035.1 Pyrinomonadaceae bacterium
CAAAAACGCGTCAAAGAATTTGTCATTACCAGTGAGATGGTCGAGCGTCGTCGCGCTGTTCCAGGAGAAGGTCTCACCGGAATTGACGGTGCGGCAGCGTAATACTCGACAATCACTTGTTTCCTTTCGAGCGTGAAAGTAGCGCCCCTACGGGAAATGATCTACAATTAGCCCTCTTTTCAAATAGGGCGAGACGGCGCATTTAACGGCTCGCCTTCGTTGCAAAGCTCCCCAGAAAAGCTGTTTCAAACCATGGAAGAATACTCAGACAGACCCCCAGCCGACGTAGCGTGGTACCCGATGGTGCCGATTCGCGATGTCGTCATATTTCCGTTCACCAAGGTTGCCTTCAAGATCGGCCGCGCGGGCTCCGTGCGGGCACTCGAACAGGCACTCGCTGGCGACCGCATGATCTTTCTGGCCACTCAGCACGACGCCACCGTCGACGAGCCGACGCCGGAACAGATCTACGGCATCGGAACTCTCGGCAAAATTCTCCAGTCCCAGAAACAGGAGAACGGCCAGATCAAAGTTGTAGTCGAAGGACGCGAACGCGCCACCACTGTGCGCGTCGAGAACGCCGAAGGAGCGTTCATGGCGCTCGTGCGTCGTGCTCCAGTCGTCAACGAGGAAGGCACGCGTCTCGACGCACTGATTCAAAAGATCGGTCAACTCGTCGAGCAGCACCTGCGTCTCGCGCCCGACACGCAAACCGACGCGCTGCAAACCGCACTGCGCAACCAGGAACCGTCGCATCTCGCTGACGCACTCGCATCGCAGCTCAGAATCTCCGTCGAAGACAAGCAGGGACTGCTCGAGATCTTCTCGACCCAGGCCCGTCTCCAGCGTTTGGTCGAACTGCTCGAAACCGAGATCGAGAAACGACAACTCGATCGCACGATCCAAACGCGCGTCAAGCGGCAAATGGAGAAGGCGCAGAAAGAGTACTACCTCAACGAGCAGATCAAAGCCATCCATAAAGAGCTCGGCCGCAAAGACGAGAAGGCCGAACTCGAAGAGTTGAAGAAGAAGATCGAAGAAGCCGGCATGACAGACGAGGCCAAGGAAAAGGCCATGCAGGAGCTGCATCGTCTCGAAGCCATGCCGCCGATGTCTGCCGAAGGCACAGTTTCCCGCACGTACATTGACTGGCTGATCAGTGTGCCGTGGAAACAGAAGTCGAAAGAGATCAAAGACCTCGCGAAAGCGGAAGAGGTGCTCAACGAAGATCATTTTGGTCTGGCGAAGATCAAAGAGCGCATCCTCGAATATCTCGCCGTTCGCCAGCTCGTGAAGAACCCGAAAGGATCGATCCTCTGCTTCGTCGGACCGCCGGGAGTGGGCAAGACAAGTCTGGGAAAATCGATCGCGCGAGCAACTGGTCGCAAATTCGTGCGTCTCTCATTAGGCGGTGTCCGTGACGAAGCTGAGATTCGTGGTCATCGTCGCACTTACATCGGCGCCCTGCCCGGTCAGATCATCCAGATGATGAAGAAAGCCGGCGCGGTAAATCCGGTGCTGCTGCTCGACGAAGTCGACAAGCTCGGCGCGGACTTCCGCGGCGACCCGAGTGCGGCGCTTCTCGAAGTGCTCGATCCGGAACAGAACCACACGTTCCAGGATCACTATCTCGACGTCGAATACGACCTCTCGAAAGTTTTCTTCATCGCGACGGCGAACGTGTTGCACACGATCCCGCCGGCGTTACAGGACCGTCTCGAGATCCTGCGCCTCTCCGGTTACACCGAACGCGAGAAACTCGAAATCGCCAAGCGCCATCTCGTGCCGAAGCAAGCTGAAGGCAACGGGCTGAAACCGGATCAATTCGATTTCACCGACGAAGGCATTCTCGAAGTGATTCGTCACTACACGCGCGAAGCGGGCGTTCGCAATCTCGAACGCGAGATCGGTTCGTGCTGCCGCAAACTCGCGCGCAAGTTCGTCTCTGAACCGCCCGCGGAGAATGCGAAAGACTCGATCGATGCCGCACGCGTCCGCGAGATGCTTGGTCCAATCAAGTTTCGCCAGCAAGGCATCGCCGCGCAAAGCGAGATCGGACTCGCCACTGGATTGGCATGGACCGAGATCGGCGGCGAAGTGCTGCAAATCGAAGCGACGCTCGTTAAAGGACGTGGCGGCGTGACACTGACCGGAAAGCTCGGTGACGTGATGCAGGAATCCGCGCAGGCAGCGCTGACGTGCATTCGCGCGCGCGCCGAACGTTTGGCAATGAGTCTCGACTTCATTCGCAAACGCGATCTGCACATTCACATTCCTGAGGGCGCGATTCCTAAAGACGGACCGTCAGCAGGAATCACGATGGCCACGGCGATGGCGTCCGCACTGGCACACGTTCCCGTTAGGAAGAACGTTGCGATGACGGGCGAGATCACGTTGCGTGGCAAGGTGCTGCCGATCGGCGGAGTAAAAGAGAAACTTCTTGCCGCCCACCGATTCGGTATCGACACGATCATCCTGCCCAAGGACAACGAAAAGGATTTAGTCGAAGTGCCTGAAGAGGTGCGCGACTCACTCAACATCAATCTCGTCGAATCGATTGATGAAGTCTTGTCGTATGCACTCGAAGACTCGGTTCCCACGGCCGCGGCGACCGATGAAGCCCCGCCACTGTGGAATACAGAGCAGCCTTCGCAAGGTATTCAGACCAGATAGATCATCTCTGAATTTTCTCTGTGTTGTTTGTGTCTCTCACTCGAACAACACAGATCTGTCTTCAACTAACCAAAGGAGAACAAAATGGGAAAAGCAAAAGATGCTGACCTGATTCTGAAGCTGTACGATCTTCGCCGTGAAAAAACTATGCGCGAGGCGCGCAACTGGTTCTTCACGTTCGACCCCAAAACCCCACAGGATTTCATCGACACTCTCACGAGCGACAAGAGCGGCTTGTATCGAATGGTTGTTTCTTACTGGGACATGGCCTGCTCGCTCGTGAACAACGGCGCCATCGACGCCCAGATGTTCAATGATGCCAATGGCGAGCACTTATTCGTTTACGCCAAACTCGAGCCTTTCATTCCGGCGTTGAGAGAAGCGATGGGTGCGCCGCAGTTCTGCGCGCATCTCGAGAAAACTGTGAAGGAAATTCCCGACTACGAGCAGCGCATCGCAGCCATCCGAGATCGCATGGCGAAACTGGTCGAAGTCTGGAAACAGAAGAACGCGGCGCAGGCCGCCGCCGCCTCCGGTGACTAGTAACCAATCTGAGCTCCGTATCGTGTACGTATGAAGATCACCAAAGCGGAGTTCATAAAAAGTGCTTTTAAGGAAGACGACTGGCCGAAGGATTCGCAGCCGGAGGTTGCGTTCCTCGGCCGGTCAAACGTTGGTAAATCGAGTTTGATTAACTCGTTGCTGTCGGTGCGAGGGTTGGCGCGCACCTCTTCGACGCCCGGACGGACGCAGTCGCTTAACTTCTTCTCCGTAAACGACAAATTCAAGTTCGTCGATTTACCGGGGTTTGGGTACGCTCGGGTACCGAAGAATATAAAATCGAGCTGGGGCGAGATGGCGACCACTTATCTTGCCAAGCGCCGCCAGCTTGTGCTATCAATTCACATCGTAGATTCGCGCCACGAACCCACAAAACAGGATTTGCAGCTTCACGAATGGCTTGATCAGAGTGACAAGCCGCGGTTAATAGTTGCCACAAAATCCGATAAGCTTTCGCACAACGAGTTGAGAAGAAACCTGCAGCACATTGCACGCGTGCTCGATGACGACAGCGTAATGGCCTACTCGGCCAAAAGCGGCCGCGGTCGTGACGAGCTTTGGCGAGCGATTAAAAGCGCAATTGAATTGAGATAGTTATTCATTAGAATCCGTGTTACCTGAACACAGATAATCCGAAATCTCTCAGCCCCCTTGGTCAACCTGATTTTGTTTTGGGCCACGCGCACGGAGCGGGTGGCATCAAAAACGATACTGAATTTGCCCCGCGCGCAAAGTTGAGTTACAGTGCACTACACCGTTTAAGGAGAACCAGAAGTATTTGCCCCGCGAATGAAGTGGGAGCGCGGTGAAAACCCACGTCCATCGCCAAAACCGCTCAATTCATAATCCGCATTTCTTAATTGATAAACCGCTGAGACTGCTTAGAGAAGTTTAGAGAAAAACTGACATGTCACAACGAACACGTTCACGCGCATCGAGCGCGAACAACAACGACAACGGAGAAGACGGCGGCGCCACAGTCGCAACTGCCGAAGCTCCCGAACGAGAATCCAGAGAAGCCCGCGACGGCAAAAACGAGGGCTTTCATAACCTGGCCGATCTCAAGGAGATGTCCATCTCCAAGCTCACGCAAATTGCCAAGAGCATGGATGTGCCCGGCGCTACGGGCATGCGTAAGCAGGAGCTCATCTTCAAAGTACTCGCCGCCCAAACGGAAAAGAGCGGTCTCATCTTCTCTGAGGGTGTGTTGGAAACGCTGCCGGATGGTTTCGGCTTCCTCCGGGCGCCTGAGTACAACTACCTGCCGGGCCCCGACGACATTTACGTCTCGCCGTCGCAGATTCGTAAATTCGATCTTCGCACCGGCGACACCGTGAGCGGCCAGATTCGCCCGCCGAAAGAAGGCGAGCGTTACTTCGCGCTGATCAAGGTTGAAGCGATCAACTTCGAGTCGCCCGATCAGGCGCGCGAAAAGGTCTTCTTCGACAACCTGACGCCGTTGTATCCGGAAGAGCAGTTGAGAATGGAGACAGCCTCCGACAACCTGTCGGCGCGTGTCATCGATCTCGTAACGCCACTCGGCAAGGGTCAACGCGGTCTCATCGTCGCACCGCCACGTACCGGTAAGACGATGTTGCTGCAAACCATCGCCAACTCGGTCACGCAAAATCATCCGGAAACGACGCTCATCGTGTTGCTGATCGACGAGCGACCGGAAGAAGTCACCGACATGCAGCGTTCGGTTAACGGCGAAGTGATTTCGTCAACGTTTGACGAACCACCAACCCGCCACGTGCAAGTCGCCGACATGGTGATCGAAAAAGCCAAACGACTCGTCGAGCACAAACGCGACGTCGTGATCCTGCTCGACTCGATCACGCGTCTCGCTCGCGCGCACAACGCGGTTGTTCCGCCCAGCGGCAAGATCCTCTCCGGAGGTATCGACTCGAACGCGTTGCAACGTCCGAAGCGTTTCTTCGGCGCCGCACGCAACATCGAAGAGGGCGGATCGCTGACGATCATCGCTACCGCACTCATCGACACCGGCTCGCGCATGGACGACGTGATCTTCGAAGAGTTCAAGGGAACCGGTAACTCTGAAATTCATCTCGATCGTCGTCTCAGTGATAAACGACTGTTCCCCGCAATCGACTTGCAGCGTTCCGGCACGCGTAAAGAGGAATTGCTCATCAGCAAGGAAGACCTCAATCGCATCTGGGTGATGAGGCGTGTGCTCAACCCGCTGTCACCGGTCGAGCAAATGGAAGTCGTGCTCGAGCGATTGGAGAAGACGAAGTCGAACGCAGAATTTCTCGCCTCGATGCAGAGCTAAAAACCTTGGGAGCTTTGTGCTTAGTACTTTGTACTTTGTTCGCTGGCTGACCGGACGCTATTACACCTGGTCCAACAGCGAACAAAGAACAAAAATCTAAGTACAAAGCTCAATACTTGCCCCACCCGTTAATTGAGCCTTTCCGTAACTAATGCGCGTCGCAATCCTGACTTCTGAAGCGGTGCCTTTTGCAAAGACCGGCGGGTTGGCTGACGTTTCCGGCGCCTTACCGAAAGCACTAACTGAACAAGACGTCGACGCCCGCCTCATTCTCCCTCTCTACGATCAAATCGATCGCGGATTCCTCAATGGAGATTCCATTGAGGACATCCGGGTGGAGTGGCGCGGGCAAGTTCACCACGTGCGTTTCGCGTTGAGCGACGCTGCCGGTGCGCCGGCTTACCTCCTGGAGACACCCGAGTTCTTCGCCCGTCCAAATATCTACGGCTACAAAGACGATCACATTCGCTTCGCCTACTTCTCGCGCGCCGCACTCGCGCTGCTGAAACATCTCGACTGGCAACCTGACGTTGTCAACGGAAACGATTGGCCGTCGGGGTTTGCGATGCAGGAGCTCCGCGCGCGTCGTCGTTACGATCCGTTCTTCCAGCCAATACGAACGGTGCTTTCCCTTCACAACGTCGGCTACCAGGGGTTCTTTGATCCGGGCGATCTTTGGTGGCTCGGTTTTGGCGAACGACCAGAGGTCGACGACTTCATGCTGGAGCGAAGTGCGTCGGCTTTGAAGGCGGGGATCATTGCGGCCGATGCGTTGTCGACGGTGAGTCCGCGTTACTCGCGCGAGATTCAGACGCGCGATCAGGGTCACGGGCTCGATTGGTTGTTGCGCTCGCGCGCGGATCGATTGGTGGGTATCGCGAACGGAGTCGATTACACAATTTGGAACCCGGAGACCGATCCGGACATCGCGGCAAACTTTTCCGTAGACGACCTGTCCGGCAAGCGCGAGTGCAAGATCGACCTGTTGCGTCGCTTTGGACTGCCGCAGGATGCCGAGCGGCCGATCATCGCCGTCATTTCGCGTCTGGTTAAGCAAAAAGGTTACGACCTGATTCGACAGATCGCGCCGGCGATTGTGCAAACGGGCTCGTTTTTCATCGCGCTGGGCGCCGGTGCGAGCGAGTATGAAGATTTTCTGCAGCAGTTGCACGAGCGTTATCCGCGCGAAGTCGGTATCTATAAAGGGTACGCCGGCGAACCACTCGCACATCAGATCGAGGCGGGCGCCGACATGTTCCTGATGCCTTCGCTGTACGAACCGTGCGGCTTGAATCAGATGTACAGCATGAGATACGGGACGGTTCCGATCGTGCGTGCGACTGGTGGTTTGGATGACACGGTCGAGCAGTTCAACCCGTCAACCGGAACGGGAACGGGCTTCAAGTTTGGTCCTTACGAAGCTGGAGCATTGCTTGAAAAAATACGTGAAGCCCTTTACTTTTATGGCCGGCCTGACGACTGGAAAAAGATTCAGCGCAATGGAATGTTGGTAGACAATTCCTGGGAGGCTGCGGCGAAAAAGTACGCCGAGTTGTACCGGGAAGTGGCCCAACTCTGAAGTTAGAGCTTTGTACTTTGTTCTTTGTACTTTGTTTCTCTGGCTTTGATCAGCCATTGAGTTGAAGAGCCGTGAGGAGGAAGGACAAAGTACTAAGCACA
>JAICGQ010000258.1 GCA_025923035.1 Pyrinomonadaceae bacterium
CATCGCAGCAAACAAAGGCAAGCAAAATGCCGGGCGTTTGTACTACGTCGTACTGTTACTTCCGCTGAAATGCTGAAACGTTCCGATTCGCTGCTGTTCGAACTCAATACGAGTGCGAGGATACCCACTCGGCCAGGAAATCCAACTGCTCATCACAACTGGGTTGCCTCCGGCGATGAGTTGCCTCAAGATCTGCTAACGGTGTCCGTGAGTATCATAAGGAGTATCAGAAGCCTCGTTGAGCGACACTGGAAAGTCGCGTGCGTGATTCTCGGCTGCTGGACTTTCCTGGCGCTGCTCTTTACTCCGCAAACTTATCTCGCCAACCTGCGCGCGCCGACGCCTCCGACAGTCGCACAGGCATTCCTGTCATCACTGAAACTGTTTTATGTCTGGGCAGCACTCACGCCACTTGTGCTTTGGCTCGGACGGCGATTCCCGTTCGAACGTCACGCGTTACGGAACGTCCTGATTCATCTGCTGCTGTGTGGACCAGTCGCACTCGTTCACATCTTGCTGCTGCAAAACGTAAACGCCGTAATCCGTGCATGGTCCAATTCGAATCAGCGGGAGCCGCCGCTGTGGGCCCTGCTTGCCGGACTCGGCGCAACCGACGTCATGGTCTACTGGGGCATCGTCGCCGTCAGCCAGGCGATCAACTACTTTCGCAAATACCAGGAACGAGAATTTCGTCTGTCGCAAGCGGAGTTGCAGGCGCTCAGAACGCAGTTGCACCCGCACTTTCTTTTCAACACGCTGAATGCAATCGCCGAACTCGTTCATCGCGATCCTATAGTTGCCGATCGGAGCATACTGCGTTTGAGCGAACTGCTGCGTTTCTCGCTCGCCAGCCATAAGACGCAGGAGGTAACACTGAAAGAAGAGATCGACTTCCTCGAAAAGTACGTCGAGATTCACAAGACGTTGATGCCGGATCGATTGAATGTGCGGATCTGCGTTGAGCCTGAAGCGCTCGACGCTGCCGTGCCTAATATGATCCTGCAACCGCTCGTCGAGAACGCCATCAAGCACGGTATCTCGCCGCGCCCCCAGGGAGGTAACATAGAAGTTCATGCTCGTCGACTCGATGGCAGGCTGCACGTCGAGATCACCGACGACGGGTTAGGCATGCTCGAGCAGGAAAGCGCGCAAGGTGGAGTGGGACTCATCAACACGCGCGAGCGGCTGAAGCATTTGTACAACGACGCCCACACGTTCAAGCTGGACAGTTCACCCGGCAAAGGTGTGACGATTCGCATTAGCCTTCCGTTCAAGGAAGCCAGGAACGACGAGAATGATACGAACGTTGATTATTGACGACGTGCCGCTCGCGCGCGATCGGCTGAAACGCTGTCTCGCAGACGACGCGGAAATCGAGATCGTGGGCGAGTGCGACAACGGCGAGAAAGCCGTCGCAGACATTCGCTCGCTCGCGCCCGACTTGATCTTTCTCGACGTGCAGATGCCTGCGCTCGACGGTTTCGGCGTGCTGGAAGCATTACGCGGCGAGCGAGCGCCCGTGGTGATTTTCGTTACGGCATATAACGAGTATGCGATCCAGGCTTTCGAAGTGAATGCGCTCGACTACCTGCTCAAACCGGTCGATTTCGAGCGTCTGAACAAAGCTGTCGTGCGAGCGAAAGCTCGCCTGGCCCAATTGAATCGCGACGATCACTTTGATAGCCGTGTTCGCGCGATGCTCGAAGACATCAAGACAGGATCGAAATACATAAAGCGCCTGACAATCAAACTCACCGGACGCACGATCCTGCTACCCACCGATGAAATTGATTGGATTGAGACTCATGGAAACTATATGAAGGTACACGCCGGCCGTGAGTCGCACTTGATCCGCGCCACGATGCAGTCGTTGGAGACGAAGCTCAATCCTGAGAAATTTGTCCGCGTGCACCGGTCGGCCATCGTCAACGTGGAGAAGATCAAAGAGATCTACCCGCGTTCGAATGGCGATCAGGATTTGGTTCTGCAGAACGGCCGCCAACTCATGCTGAGCCGCAACTATCGCGACAAGTTCTTCGCCGTTCTGGGCGATTTATAAACCCCAACAACCCTCCGAAAGCACCTCTCAGCACAATTCATTTGCCACCCGCGCCAGGCGATCAGAGAATCCGTGCTTATGATCAAGAAAATATCTTCGCTCCTGCTCATCCTCGTTACCTTCTGCACCCTTGTGGTCCAGGGCGCGAAGCAGAATTCACAAGCTCCAGCACAATCGGGGGCGATTGCCTTTGTCAACGTCAACGTCGTTCCCTTCGACCGCGAGCGTGTTTTAGAGGGCCAAACGGTCGTCGTCGTGAACGGGCGAATAGCGCACATCGCTCCATCGGACAAGACGAAAGTGCCCGCCGGAGCGCTCCGGATTGAAGGACGCGGCAAGTACCTGATGCCCGGGCTCGCGGACATGCACGTACACCTGTACCCCGGAGCGGGCCAGCCGGACGACCTGACGAGTCAGCAGTTCCAACTGTTTCTCGCCAACGGCGTGACGACGATCCGAAACATGATCGGCAAGCCGGAGCATGTGCTGTTGCGCGAACGCGTGGCGAAAGGCGAATTACTTGGTCCATCCATCTATACCGCTGGACCACCACTGCTGGGCAACAACGTTGCAAATCCCGAAGCGGCAGAGCGCGCGGTCGTCGATCAGAAAAAAGCGGGTTACGATCTGCTGAAAGTTCATGAAGGACTGTCGCCGGAGACTTACGCCGCAATTGCGGCCACCGCGAAACGCGAAGGTATTCCGTTGGCAGGCCACGTCACTGCGACGGTCGGACTGCAGCGCGCACTGGACGCGCAACAAACCTCCATCGAGCATTTGGATGGCTACCTGCAAGCAATGGTCGCGGACGACTCGCCCGTAAAGCCGACGCCTTCGCAGGTCGTGGTCGGTCCCGTGCTCGAACACATTGACGAGAGCAAGCTCCCCGCGCTGGCCGCGGCCACGCGCAAAGCCGGCGTCTGGAATGATCCGACTCTGACGCTATTCAAACTCGTCGTCTCTGACGCAAAACCTGAAGAGTATTTGAAGTGGCCGGAGATGCAATACATTCCCGCCAAAATGCGCGAGAACTTTGCGAAACAGAAACAGTCGACTTTAGGTAATCCCCCGCCGCTCGCCGAACGCCAACGCTACCTTGAACTGCGCAACAAGGTCCTCGTCGCGTTACATGCTGCCGGCGCAAAATTGCTGATCGGTCCGGATTCACCGCAGTTCTTTCTCGTCCCTGGCTTTGGTACGCACCGGGAATTGCAGAGCTTCGTCGAAGCGGGCTTGACGCCTTACCAGGCCATCGAAGCAGCGACGCGTAATCCGGCAGAGTATTTCGCCGAGTTCATGAAGAAACCTCGTGAGTTTGGCACGGTCGAGGTCGGGCTTCGCGCGGACCTGATCCTCCTCGAGGCGAATCCGCTTCAGTCAGTCGCTAATCTTTCGAAGCGTGCAGGAGTGATGGTGCGCGGTCGCTGGTTACCGGAAAGCGAGCTGCGCAAGATGCTCGAAACCGTCGCCGCACTCAATCGTGAGAGCACGGCAGCCGCGGCGCCGGCGAATACCGCGGCGGCCTCCTCGGCGAGGGTTGATTTCAGCGGCACATGGGCGCTGGACAAGAGTAACAGCGAAGGATTGCCGGCCGGGATGGACCAGATCATGACCGTCGCGCAGACTGGCGACAAGATCTCACTCGAGACAAAACTGATAACGGAGCAGGGCGAGCAAGTCGTGGCTGACAGCTACGTGCTTGACGGCAAGGAAGTGGAGTTCACGCCGCGAACCGGAGGCGGACAGAACGGCAAAGGCAAGCGAACGGCTAAATGGGCAACCGGCGGCAACGGCATCGAAGTCAACGAAACGGCGACGTTTGATAGTGTCACGGTCCAGACCGTGCGGAAGTGGGTACTCTCACCCGACGGTAAGACACTCAAAATTGAGATGACTATCGATGGTCCAAACGGGCAGCAGGTACTTAAACGTACCTTCGTTCGGAAGTGAGCAGACTCCCGAGCGAGGTTGGGAAACCAGTTAAGCGCGCTGCACGGCGAAGCGGCTGGTTTTCCACCAATCGAGCGTGCGTTGCAGGCCGCCGCGAAGATCGACTTTCGACGTGTAGCCGAGTAGTTCCTGGGCCATCGTGATGTCCGCGAGACTGTGACGAACGTCGCCGACGCGCGGTTCGCGATACTCGGCGGTAACGTCAGTTCGGCCGGTCAACTGTTTCAATTCCTCGAGTAGCTGGTTGAGCGTGATTCGCTGGCCGTTCGCAACGTTGATCACCTTGCCTGCCGCGTTCGGCGCCGTAGCGGCGCTCAGATTTGCAGCGACGACATTCTCGATGTAAGTGAAATCGCGCGATTGTTCCCCGTCGCCGTAGATCACCGGACGCTCGTCGTTCAGCAGCGCGCTGATGAAGCGCGAAACAACACCTGAATACTGCGAACCGGGATCCTGACGTGGTCCAAACACGTTGAAGTAACGCAGCGACACCGTCTCCAAGCCATAAACTCGCGTGAACACGCGGCAGTAATACTCACCAACTAACTTCGCTACCGCATACGGCGACAACGGATCGGGAGACATTTGTTCAGACTTCGGCAACGTTGGTTGATCGCCGTACGCTGAACTCGACGCCGCATACACCACGCGTTTCACACCCGCTTCCTTTGCCGCCAGCAACAGTGAAAACGTTCCATCAACCGAAGCCACGTGCGTGTTTCGCGGCGCTTCAACCGAACGCGGCACTGACGGAATCGCCGCTTCGTGAAAGATGAGCTCGACGTTTTCGAGTGCCTTAGTCAATAGTTGTTCGTCAGCGACGCTGCCCTGGACGAACTCGATATCGCCGCCAATCTCGTCGAGGTTCTCGCGGTGCCCTGTGGATAGATCGTCAAGTATGCGAACGCGCGCGCCGCTTGCCGACAGTGCCGACGCGATATGCGATCCGATAAAACCTGCGCCACCCGTCACCAGTACAATCCCTGAAAGGGCCATTATCGTCCCACCCCCACGTATTCGAATCCCATCTCGCGCATGTCCTCCGGCTCGTAAATGTTTCGCAGATCGGCAACTTTTGGCGACTTCATCAAATCGCGTATTCGCATCATGTCGAGTGCGCGAAACTGGTTCCACTCAGTGACAAACACCAGCGCGTCCGCTCCCATCACCGCGGTGTATTCGTCATCGACGTATTCGACGTCGGGCAAGATCTTCATCGCTTCCGCTTTCGCCACCGGATCGTAAGCGCGCACATTCGCGCCATCTTCCAGCAGGTTCTTGATGATGCCGATTGCCGGCGCCTCGCGCATGTCGTCTGTTTCCGGTTTGAAAGCAAGACCGAGCACCGCGATCGACTTCCCTTTCAACGGACCAACCAGCTTGCGGACCTTCAGCAACATCTGTTCTGACTGTTGCTGGTTCACCTCGATCACAGCGTCAACGATGCGAGACGTGGAACCGTAATGCCGGGCAACCGAAGCCAGCGCTCGCGTGTCTTTCGGAAAGCACGAGCCGCCAAAGCCTGGTCCAGGATGCAGAAACTTGCTGCCGATGCGCTTGTCCATGCCGATCGCACGAGCGACGTCGTGCACGTCGCAACCGATCTTGTCGCAAAGGTTGGCGATCTCGTTGATAAATGAAACTTTCGTCGCGAGGAATGCATTCGCAGCGTACTTGGTCAACTCAGCAGCTTCGAGCGACGTGATCACAAACGGCGCTTCGATCAGGTAAAGCGGTCGATAGAGATCTTTCATGATCGCGATCGCTTCTTCGTCGCGACTGCCGATGACGACGCGGTCCGGACGCATGAAGTCGTTTATGGCCGCGCCTTCGCGCAGGAACTCCGGATTAGAAACGACGCCGAAGTTTGCTTTCGTCTTCTTCCGCGCGTTGATCAATTCGCGAATGCGCTCGCCGGTGCCGATGGGTACGGTCGATTTGGTGACGACGACTTTGTAGCCGTTCATGTGGTCCGCAATAGAGCCTGCGGCTGCTTCGACGAAGCTGAGGTCCGGTGAACCGTCAGGCTTTGGTGGAGTACCGACGGCGAGAAAGATGACGAGCGACTGTTGGACCGCGGTGCTGACGTCGGTCGTGAATTTCAGTCGTCCTGCTTGTGAGTTTTTCGCTACGAGGTGTTCGAGCCCCGGCTCGTAGATAGGCATGACGCCTTTGAGTAGCTGGGTAATCTTATCTTCATCGACGTCGACACAGATCACGTCGACTCCGAACTCGGCAAAACATGCTCCGGTTACGAGTCCCACATAGCCCGTACCGATAACCGCAATATGCATTTCTTAGTTTGAATCCTGACAATGAAAACCTTGCGGGCCACGCGCGTTTTCATCGCGTGACCCGCAAGGTTCAAAAATTAGTGACCGCAGCGCTGGCGTCCAGAGCCACAGTGTTTTTGTGCAACGCGGACGAAACTTACTTGGTCGGGCTGACTACGGTAACGCTGCCGCCGAAGTTAAGGTCGTTGTTATGAAGTGCAGCATAAAGAACGCCTGCAACCGCGCCGCCAACGGCTAGCAACAACACGGCGAGTGCACCACCGCTCATGTCGTCGTCATCATCGTCAGTCTGCGGATTCGGCACACCGGCCATGGCGCTTTCACCAGCGGCGACCGTCTTGACGCTCGTTCCCGTGCGGAACTCAGCAACGCCTGACAAGGTCGTCATCGATGTGCGGCCACGGGAGGCGCTCACCATAAAGCTGGTGGCTTCCTTACCGTCGACTACAACCGTGCCGTCTTTCGTTGTCAAATTAACCGTCGTACCCGCCACCGTCGATACCTGGGCGCTGCCGGTTTCGAGCATGGCGCTAATGCTGCCGTCAGTAAAACTGAGTTGAAGATTGCTGTTGGCGGAGAGTTCAACTCGGCCCACCTTCGGGATGCTTATCGAAGCGCTGCTTTGGGGAGCAGTGCTGATCGTCGAACCGGTGAATACCGTGCCGCCAGAAACCATCTTTTGGCCGTTCACCGTAACCTGCCCGGAGACCGACAATTCGCCCGACGCCTTGGCGCCTGCTCCGGCCAATGCCACCATTGAGTAGACACTCAAAACGGCAACCGCCACAACAGTCGCTATAGACTTGCGGCTCCAAGATTTGCTAGTCATTAACTTTCCTCCCGTATAGTGAAACACAAAGGTCTTTATTGCGT
Source organism: Pyrinomonadaceae bacterium (assembly GCA_025923035.1). Lineage (GTDB taxonomy): Bacteria > Acidobacteriota > Blastocatellia > Pyrinomonadales > Pyrinomonadaceae > PSRF01. The sequence continues at coordinate 7,177 of JAICGQ010000258.1, forward strand.
ACCGCGACGGCCCTCACAGTCGTGGGAA
>JAICGQ010000259.1 GCA_025923035.1 Pyrinomonadaceae bacterium
CGCGGTTTGGAAGTTGAAATACTGGAAGCTGACGAACGGCGCATCAATCGTCTGCGAATCAAACCCCAGCAGCCCCAGGAAATGAGTACCGAATAGAGACGTAAACGGGTTCCGAATGGCGAAACACAAAAGCAAATTCCTTCAGGGAAAACGGATCGATCCTGCTCCAATAACCAACAAAACAACCGTCGCAGATCTCATTGACGAAGCGTTCATGGCGTACAACGCCGCGCGGCTGCGCGAGGCGTGCCAACTCTTTACGAAGAAGATGTTGGAGCCTGAAGTAACTGTCGGCATGTCGATCACGGGTGCTCTGACACTGGCCGGGCTCGGCATTTCCGCACTTATTCCGTTAATCAAAGCCGGATTCGTCGACTGGATCATCTCCACGGGCGCCAATCTCTATCACGACACGCACTTCGGCATCGGACTCTCGATGCACCTCGGCAACGCGCACACGTCCGACGTCGTGTTGCGTGAGGAAGAAGTGGTACGAATCTACGACATCTTTTTCGATTATTCAGTGCTACTCGACACTGACGCTTTCTTCCGCAAGATCATCGAAGCGCCCGAGTTTCAGAAACCGATGTCCACAGCGGAGTTTCACTACTTGTGCGGGCGTTACGTGCACGAGCGCGAACGCAAGTTGAAGATCAAAGACAAGTCGCTGCTGGCAGTCGCTTATGAATACGGGGTGCCGATCTACACCTCGTCGCCGGGTGATTCTTCGATCGGCATGAACGTCGCTGCCAAAGCACTGCAGGGGAACAAGCTCGCATTCGATCCATCACTCGACGTGAACGAAACGGCAGCGATCGTGCTCGCCGCCAAACGCGGCACAACGAAGGCCACCGGCAAATCCGCGAAAGGTAAGAAAGCGAAAGGCGGACTTTCGGCAGTCTTCATTCTCGGTGGTGGTTCGCCGAAAAACTTTCTGCTGCAAACTGAACCTCAGATCCAGGAAGTGCTCGGAATCGATGAACGCGGACACGATTATTTTCTACAAGTGACTGACGCGCGGCCTGACACTGGTGGTCTATCCGGTGCGACGCCGGGTGAAGCAGTGTCGTGGGGGAAAGTAGATCCGGATCGTTTACCTGACGCAGTTGTGTGTTATGTCGATTCTACTGTGGCGCTTCCGCTCATTACCGCTTATGCTCTAACACGACATGAACCACGCGCGCCAAAACGGTTGTATGATAGGCGCGAAGAGTTCATGAGCCTGCTACGCGCTGAATACCAAAAGTCAAAACGACGCTAGTGATTTTGAATCCGTCTTAACCGGATTGGAGATAGGGAGCGATCATGGGTGAACCTGTCACGGCTGCCAAGCCGAGATCTTATTACGACTGCGTCAAGTGTCCCGCCTTCTGTTGTTCTATCTACGAGCGCGTGCAAGTCACACTGCGCGACATCCGCCGTCTGGCAAAACACTTCGGCGTCACTGAACAAGTGGCGACCACCCGCTTCACTAAGGTGTGGGGGAAAGAACGGGTGCTGCGGAAGAAGGCCGATCCGATGTTCGGGCAGACCTGCCAGTTTCTGAATCTGGAGACTCGTAACTGCGGGATCTATCACGCGCGTCCCGCAGTGTGTCGGGAGTTTCCGACGACCACGCGGTGCGCGTACTGGGACCTGTTAAAGTTTGAGCGTGAGCAGCAGGACGATCCGGACACACTACCGTTGGTCAAGATTACGTTCCATGCCCGGCGGAATGGTAAGAACGGTAAGAAGTCTTAATCAGTGACCGTTGCGGTGGGCAGCGGCACTCGACGGAATCCGTCAACTCGTTTCAACCAATACTCATTGAACGGCGAGTAGATGACTCCGTGACGGCGTGATGCATGGTAGAAACCATGCTCGTCGGCAACGACGCCGACGTGTGCGAGGCCGTTGAAGAACACGAGCGTTCCAAACTTGAATTCCTCGTCAGCAGCCGCCGGCGCGAAGCGGGCAAATAATGTGCGGGCGCTGCCGCGCTCGAAGGTGACGCCGGTCGCGTTGAAAATACTCCACACGAACCCCGAGCAATCGAAGCGGTCTGGTCCTTCCGCGCCCCAGCGATAACGCGCACCGAGTCGCTGGTCTATCGCCTGCATTAATGCGGGTTGGAAGTTCAAAAAATTGGTAGAGGATGAACCGATGGCGGGTGTCAGGTCGATTGTTGGTTTTGGCTTAGCGTCCCAGACCGGCGCCGGCTCGGCGGCCAGGGCCAAATCGTCCGGGGAGCAGGAGATTTCGTTGGTATCAGCACTGCTTGTCGCGACGCGCGGGCGCGTTTGCGCAACTGCTGAAGTGAACCAAAGACTGAGGGCCAAGCACGCGACCAGAACACGAGCTAACGGTTTTCGAAGCACCATAAACGGGGAACTACCTTCTCCTTAAGTATTTCGGCTACTTTTTTATTTCTTATGTGAGGCGGGCACCGCTAAAAGACCTGGGCATCTTAGCGGCCGGAGCAGGGTGGTTCAAGCAGCAATGTGACTGTTTCGTGACCAAACGGCGGCTGTGGACCGGCTGCGAATTGAAAGAGTTCACGAATCGGTTGCAAACGCGGTCAATCTGAATCACTTGTCGCCGCGCGGCGTCATGTGTGCTGCAATTGGCGGTACAAAATCAGTGCGAAAAGCAGAGTAAGAGCCAACGTCATGGGGCACAAAACTCCTGACTTAAGAGCGTTACGATTCGTTTGTATGGTCTAACTAGAGTAGTAATGCGGTAAGACTTCCGCGGATTACACGGAGCGGCCCGCGTAGTTCAATCCGACCGTGAGGATCTTTTGCAGCAACTGATCGTAAGGCACGCCGCTGTATTCCGCCGAGTCGGCGAAGTCTTCGTGATGAGCGATTTGAGGATTGGGGTTCGCTTCGAGTAGATAAAACTGCCCTTCTTCAGTCATTCGATAATCCAACCGCGCATAACCACTCAGGAACAGATACCGATAAATGCGCTTCGACAATCGTTCGAGCGTCTTCACTTGCTCGGGTGTCAAATCCGCGGCACGCGTCTTCACCCCAACCCGTTCCTGGTACGCCGGATCCCACTTCACTTTCAGCGTCGCAATATTCTCGGCGCCCTCCGGCAGCTTCTCCATCACCAGCTCCCACGGCGCGTACGTTTGAATGTTCTGATTACCGATCACCCCGACGTAGATCTCGCGACCTTTGATGTACTGCTCCGCAATCGCCGCGGTCTTGTTCTTCTGATGAATAAAGTCGACGCGCTGCGCGAGCTTCTCGTCGTCATACACGATGGACGCCTGCGCGATCCCCACGCTTCCCTCTTCGCTGATCGACTTCACCAGCAGCGGAAACTTCAAACGCTTCGGCCGCCGCACTTTTCTATTGAGCGGAAACACAGCAAAGTTCGGCACCAGCAGGCGATGATACGAAAGGATCATCTTCGTCAGCGCTTTGTCGTGGGCCAGCGTCATCCCGCGCGGATTGCATCCGGTGTACGCCTGCTTCATCAACTCGAGATAACTCACGACGTGCTGATCGTAAAGCGGGTAACCGTGAAACTCTTCCAGCAAGTTGAACGCAATGTGCGGTTTGTATTCCAGCAACGCGTCGCCGATGGCGTTGAGCTGGTTGTACAAACCGATCGGATAGACCTCGTGGCCCATCTTTTTCAACGTCGAAACGACGTCGTACTCCGTTTTGATCTCCAGCTTTTCTTTGTCGGAGAGACCGTTCAACGAGTCAGGAGGGACGAGATCTTCGTGAACGAGAACGATGATGCGCAGTTTCTTCCGCGGCTCAAAAGTCATACGGCTATGCGATGATAACCCGAATGGAGCACGTTCATTACTTGCACAGTCAGCACTATCATGACACGACGACGTGTTTCTCGAAAAGGTGTAGCGACACGTAATTTTAAATCTTTACAACGATCGATCATGTTTTGGAGCACGTGATCGATCGTGTACTGGTGCACTCCGGTCCCTTCCGCGACGATCTGACGCACCTCACGACGCACCCGGCGCATGAAACTCGCGGCGCTGGGACGATGCTTGTGGCGCGGGTCGTCAGAAAAGATCCGGTGCAGATCGCGATCGTAAACGGCGGGCCACTCGAAATCGTAACGTTCGCGTTTGCGGCGGTAGTGTTCGCGCAGCGTCATCTTCAACGCCGACAACGGCTCGACTTTCGTGCGCGTTCTGTTTCGTGGTTTCGCGCCCGCGATCTCGCCCATCAATTCGTCGATGTACTCGAGCTTCCGCAACGCGGGCCAGCCGCGATAACGTCGCCGCCATTGCGAACGTGGACTCAGCCAGACCGCGAACGTCTCAGCGAAGTCTTCCGCAGGATGGGCCTGCGCGTACCACGCCGGCAGATGCAGCACGTACTTCCGGCTCTTTGGTTTTGGTTTGTAGAAATCCGGGTACGGCTGCGCGAACGAGCCGAACAGCTCGCGGTGCAGGCGTTTGAAATGGAGCCGGAAGGCTGTGTCGAGCGCGTGCCCTGCCTCGTGCCGAAGGATCCGCATGCACTCCGCGTCGTTACCCCCCTCGACTTCCAGCATTTGCCGCCGTTCGAGTTTTATCAGCCGCGGGTGAGCCAGGTAAAACGGGATCGCGATTCCGGGTACGCCGTCCGGCGAAAACCACTCTTCCGACAGCCAAACATGCGGCTTAAAGCGAATGCCGCGTGTGTTCAGTTCGCTGTAAAGCCGCTTGATTTGGGGTTCCAGGAACGACCCCTTGATTTTGATCGGCAGGTCGCAGATACGGAGGTCGAGCAACTGTTCGTCGCTGAGACGTTGCCAGGGGAATCGGTAGCTCACATTCCGGATTCTATCTGCGTCATTTGCGGTTTGTCATTTCCTGGCCCTTTTCAGCCGCTGAATCCGCGTATTCGAGTAGGAGAACAATCAGGGAGAATATGACAACAACACGAATTCATAAAACCGCACTCGCAATCACCTTTCTCATCACATTGACAGGTGTTGCGAGTGCCGATACCAAGGTCAAGTCGCGCCAGACCAGCGGCGGACAAACTTACGAAAACACCAGCTACATCAAGGGCAAACGGCAGCGTAGCGAGATGAACAACGGTCAGATGATCGTCGTGCAGCAGTGCGATCTGCGCCGAAACATCCAGATCATGCCGCAGGCGCAGGCGTACATCATTCAGCCGTACGACGGCGCTGCGAACACCAGTTCACCGAACACCCCGAGCGCCAGTTCACAACCGACCGCGACGACCAAAGGCGGAGTCGTCACCTCGACCGTGACCACAAAAGACACCGGCGAGCGTAAACAGATGTTTGGTTACACTGCGCGTCACATCATCACCACGATGGAGACCGAGTCGAGCCCGGAAGCGTGCTCGCAGACGAAGAGCAAGATGCAGATCGACGGTTGGTACATCGATGCCGAGTTTGCGCTCCAGTGCGACAGTGGTGTTGCTTACCGTCCGTACACGCCGCCGCAGAGTGGTGGTTGTCAGGATCGCTACGTGACGAAACAAGTTGGCACGGCGAAAAAAGGTTATCCCGTGTGGGAAAAGACGACGATGTTCGATCCGAGTGGTGTCGAGAGCTTTTCGACGATCAATGAGGTAGTCGAGTTCTCGCAGGCGACGTTGGATCCGAGTTTGTTTGACGTGCCGGCCGGTTATCGCGAAGTGCAGGATTTCGCGAGTGCTTTCTCAGCTGCGCCTCCCCAGGCCAACACTGAGACGACAGCTACAACAACCCCCGAAACCAAACCAGAGCCAAAACCTGAGCAGAAGCCTGAACCGAAACCGAAATCCGATCCTGTTAAAAAAATTAATCGTGCCCTACGCTGGCCGTAACAACTAACTCAGTTGCCCGGCATCACGCCCGTCTTCAGAAATGAAGACGGGCATTGTTTTTCTACCGGACACTGATCACACAACGGAGTGCGGGCCTTACAGATCTTCCGCCCATGCGCGATCATGAGATGCGGGAAGATCACCCAGTCTTTCTTGGGCACGATCGGGATCAGATCCAGTTCGATCTTCTCCGCGGTCTTTGCCTGCGTGAAAGCAAGCCGATGAGAGAGTCGGGTGACGTGCGTGTCAACGACCACGCCCGACTTAATCTCGAATGCGTTGCCGAGCACGACGTTCGCCGTCTTCCGCGCGACACCAGGCAGCTCCAGCAATTGCTCCATCGTGTGCGGAACAATGCCGCCGTACTGCTCGCTCAACATCTTCGACGTGCCCTGAATTGATTTCGTCTTGTTGCGAAAGAAGCCGGTCGACTGGATGTCTTTCTCCAACTCTCGCGGTGACACTGCGAGATAGTCTTCCGGCTTCTTGTATTTCCGGAACAGGTCCGCGGTGACGAGGTTCACTCGCTCGTCCGTGCATTGCGCCGACAGGATCGTCGCAATCAACAGCTCAAACGGATTCGAATGGTTCAACGAACATTTCGCGTCCGGGTACGCGCGTTTCAATCGACGAATGACGTCGCGCACGCGCAGCTTCAGTTCCTCCATACTCTCGCGTTTTGCCATCGATCAACCTGTTCTCTTCAGTTTTCCGGTGCGCTTGGCCCAGGCTTCGACGCGCACGAACGTCATTAGACCAAGCGGCAACAGTATCGCGCCCATCACGGCCAGGACCAGCAGCTCGTACGAGACAGCCGACAGCGGCGCGCCGGCGAGAAGCTCCGGAGTTGAAGCACTGTTTCCCACTCCGAACAGCTTCCGGCAAGCAGACAGCGTGTAGGTTGCCGGCGAAATCGCCGAGAGCGGCTGCATCCAGCCTGGCAGGACGTCGATGGGATAATAAACGCCGGAAACCAGTAGAAGCGAGCCCTGAAAGATGTGCGTTGCTTCCGCGCCTCGTTCCGCGCTCATCACCGGAAACACTGCCGCGAACAGACCGAGTCCGACGAACGCCAGCGTGCTCACCACCAGGACCACTAACACGCCCGCCAGATTCGCGCCGCGCAGGTTCAGGTTCGTGAATGCAATGAGGCCGAGCAACACGATCACGCTCGTGACGATGCTGTTGAGCAGTGAGAACAAGCTGACGCCCAGCAGGTGCACGCTACGCGAGACCGGCGCCATGAATGTGTATTCGAGCGTTCCTTCCCAGCGCTCGTACGCTATGGACATGGCGATCTCGTTGTAGAGCCACGAGAGATAGTTCCACAATAACGCACCGACGACGAGTGTCAGCGTCATTTGGTAGTTGCCGGCTGCGACGCCAATCAATGCAACCGTTGCTGA
>JAICGQ010000260.1 GCA_025923035.1 Pyrinomonadaceae bacterium
GATGCCCGACGCGTTTCCGGCTGTGACAAATCCGTCTTTCGCAAACGCCGGTTTCAACTTCGCCAGCACTTCGAGCGTCGTTTCCGGACGCGGATGATCGTCGCGATCAACCTGGACCGATCCTTTGCGCGTCTTCACCTCAACGGGAAGGATCTCTTCCGCAAACAAACCGGCGTCGAGCGCGCGTTTTGCTTCCTGTTGTGAGCGCAGTGCGTACTTGTCCTGCTCCTCGCGCGAGATTTCGAATTTACGGGCCAGGTTTTCTGCCGTTCCCGCCATGGGCGTGTTGCAATACGTATCGAGCAACGCGACCATCAAGCTGTCTTCAAGTTTTCCCTGTCCGAGAGCGAAGCCGGAACGTGCGCCACGAATCACGTGCGGCGCCTGCGACATCGATTCCATGCCGCCGACCAAACAGGTTTGTGCTTCGCCGAGCTGGATCATGTGTGCGCCGGAAACGATCGATTGAATACCGCTGCCGCAGAGTCGATTGACTGTCAACGCCGGACGGTCGAACGGCACGCCGGCTTTGAGTGCAACGTGACGAGCGCCGTAGATTGCGTCGCCGGAGGTTTGCAAGGCGTTGCCGATCACGGTGTGATCGATGTCCTCAGGCTGCACGCGCGTCGCTTCGAGTGCGCCACGCGCAGCGACTGCTCCGAGATCTATTGCCGATACGTCCTTCAGCACTCCGACGTACTCGCCCATCGGCGTGCGCTTCCCACCAAGTATGAAAACGTCCTTACTCATGATTGATGTCCCCTACTGCAAAATCCGTGTTCTAAAAAACCTTGAAGGCTAGCAGACGCATTAACGGGCGTCAATTTTGCTTGTGGTATCCTAAGGCCGATTACTTGCCCGGTCTCCTTCACTTGAGATTCGCCCGGAGAATAACGATGACTAACCAGTTAACCCCCAAATTCCCCAGATTTCTGGCTCTTGTGTGTGTCGCGCTGATCGTTGCGACGCCGCTTCCCCTTGTCCGCGCGCAGGACAAGGTGCAGGACAAAGATCGCGATCGTGGTCAGACCATGTTGCGACGCATCAAAGATCAGCTCAAGAAGACCTATTACGACCCAAAATTTCGCGGCATGGACCTCGACGCCCGTTTTAAAACCGCGGAAGAGAAAATCAAGACCGCCGCGTCCGTCGGACAGATCTTCGGCATCATCGCCCAGGTGCTGATGGAACTCGACGATTCGCATACGTTTTTCGTCCCGCCTGCACGCGCTTACACGAACGAGTATGGTTGGACCATGCAGATCATCGGCGATCGTTGCTTTGTTTCCACCGTGGATAAAGGAAGCGACGCCGAAAGCAAAGGTGTGAGGCCCGGGGATGAAGTCCTCGAGGCGGGCGGTTACCAGATCGATCGCACCAACCTTTGGAAGTTTAATTACCTTTACGAGGCGCTCCGGCCACAACCGTTCATCCGCGTCACGCTTCGCAGTCCAAACGGCGATCAGCGCGAGCTCGAGCTGCTGGCAAAGCGAAAAGACGAGAAACGAATGATCAACCTCACCAATTACAACGAGTACATGGACATGGTCCGGAAGGCACAAAGGGAAGCGGACCTTGGCCGCGACCGTGTCAAAGCGTATGGGGATCAGTTGCTGATCTGGAAGATGAACGAATTTGACCTCACGGATGCGCAGGTTGACGAAGCGCTGGAGAAGGCGCGCAAGTACAAGGCGATGATTCTCGATCTGCGAGGCAACGGCGGCGGTTGGGTCACTACCGGTATTCGATTGATCGAGAACCTGATCGATCACGATGTGAAGATCGGCGACAGCGTATCGCGTAAAGAGACGAAGCCGAGGCTTGCCAGGACACGTGGCGACAAGGCTTACAAGGGAAAGTTGATCGTCCTCGTCGACAGTCGATCGGCGTCGGCCTCGGAAGTTTTTTCGCGCACGATTCAGCTTGAAAAAAGAGGCACGATCATCGGCGATCGCACCGCCGGAGCAGTCATGACTGCGCGGCAGTATCCGGATGAAGTCGGACTGGACGTCGTCGTTTTCTACAGTGTGAGCATTACGATTTCAGATCTGATCATGTCTGACGGGAAAAGTTTGGAACATCACGGCGTGACGCCGGACGAAATTCGCTTGCCGACGGCGCAGGATCTCGCGGCAGGACGCGATGTGGTGATGTCGTATGCGGCCTCATTGGTCGGAGTGCCGCTCGATCCCGTGGAAGCGGGAAAGTGGTTTCCGATCGAGCTGCCAAAGGCGCGCAACTAACGACCTAAGCGGTGAAGCGGTGTTGTTTCAGGTACCGGTGCAGGAGTTCTTCGAGGAAGCCTTCGTAGGTGAACTTCTCGACGTCGTACGTCGGTCGAAGCTTGTACAGAATCGGCAACGCGACGCGCCAGGCCATCCACTGGCGTGGTACATCGCCAAGGTCCCAACGCCGCCGCAGGAACGTTTCCACTACTTCAATCTCCGACTCCGTCAGGCTATTCAAATTGGCGGTGAACTCTACGGCTTTGAAAGACCGCCGGAGCGCGGGATCGCTGACCGGCGAAGCAAATACTTGCGCAAACTCCGGCGCCTCAGCTTCTCGTTCACGGACCACCACGGTCCCGGCAACCATGTCGCCGACGCGCTGATCGCGTGAGCTTACGAATACCGCGATCAGCCCGATTGAGTAGAACGGCGCGATCATCATGTCGACAATACGAATCAGGTTTCTAATGGACGCTTCCCAAAAGGTGATGGGCCGGCCGTCTTCCCGAAGCACACGCAACTTCATCAAGCGCTTGCCGGGTGTTTGTCCGCTCCAGATCCATTCGAAGAACGTGAAGTAGCACGAGAAGATCAGGAACAGCAGAATCACCGTAATCGCGTAGATCCACTTCGGAGCGGTTACAAAAAAGTCCCACACAGCCGTGAAGTTGGCCACGATCGCTGAGGCGAGCGCGACCAGGGCGATCACAAAACCCTGGATCGCGTGGTCGACGGCGCAGGCAAGAAAACGGTTGCCAATCGACGCGAGCGCGAAGTGCAACGGAACGCGTTCAGGCGTCTCGATGATCAGAGTCTCTTCGCTCGCGACTGTTGCCGACATCCGTGTTATTCGCCCCTCACTCGAACGAAGCGACGTTTACCCACCTGGATCAGAATCGCAAGACTTGGGTCGATGTCAACTTCAAAGTCCGTTTGTGTGTGTCGTTCGCCTCCGACGGAAACGCCGCCTTGTTCGATCAAACGCCGCGCTTCTGCCATCGACGGTGCGAGTGAAAGTTCAACCAGCAAACGCGGCAGCTTCCACGATCCTGACGTCAGTGTTCGCTCTTCGATGTCCGTTGGTGCTTGCTTGCTACGGAACATGGCGTTGAAGTCTTCTTCGGCTTTCGCTGCTTCGACGGGCGAATAGAAGTCGGCAACGATGATCTTCGCAAGATCGACTTTCATATCGCGCGGATTGCGATCGCTCGCGCGCAACGACGCGATCTCGGTCGGCGAGAGATCGGTGCAAAGTTCGTAGTAACGCCACATCAACTCGTCGGAGATCGACATCACCTTGCCGAAGATCTCCTGCGGCGGTTCGTTGATGCCGATGTAGTTCCCGAGACTCTTCGACATCTTCTGCACACCGTCAGTTCCTTCCAGCAACGGCGTGATCACAGCGATCTGCGACTCCTGTCCGTATTCGCGTTGCAGGTTTCGGCCCATCAGCAAGTTGAACTTCTGGTCCGTGCCGCCGAGTTCGACGTCTGCTTCGAGCGCGACTGAGTCGTAGGCCATCACGAGCGGGTACATCACTTCGTGCAGCGCCAGCGGACGGTTCGCCTCGAGGCGCTGTTGAAAATCGTCGCGTTCGAGGATCTGGCGAACGGTGACGTGCGACGAGAGACGCAGAAATCCCGCCGATCCCATGTCGGTCATCCACTCGGAGTTGAATCGGATTTCCGTCTTTTCGGGGTCGAGAAGTTTGAATATCTGTTGCTTGTAAGTTTCGGCGTTGGCGTCGATCTCTTCGCGCGTGAGTTGCGGGCGCGTGGTGTTCTTGCCTGACGGGTCGCCAATCATTCCGGTGAAGTCGCCGATCAGGAAGATCGCCGTGTGGCCCAGCTCCTGAAACGCTCGGAGTTTGCGGATCACGACGGTGTGGCCGAGATGGATGTCGGGCGCCGTTGGGTCTGCGCCGAGTTTAACGCGCATAGGTTTACCCGTCTTCGCAGAACGCTCGAGTTTCGCGCGCAGTTCCTCGTTGCGAATAATCTCGGTCGTTCCTTTGGCGAGGTATGAAAGCTGTTCGTCTATCGTCATCCGTGTTTGAGCACTAAGGCCACTGCCTCGGGATAGAGTATGTGTTCTTGCGCCAGAATTCGAGCAGAAAGTGTTTCCACGGTGTCGCCGGGGAGGACTGGGACGGTTCGCTGGGCGATGATCGGACCGCCGTCGAGCGTGTTGTCGACGTAGTGGACCGTGCAGCCGCTCTTTTCCGCGCCGTGTTCGAGCGCTTGTCGTTGAGCATCGAGACCGGGAAACAAAGGTAGCAGGCTCGGATGGATGTTGAGAATGCGGTTTTTAAATGCGTCGACGAAGTATGGCGACAGGACGCGCATGTACCCGGCGAGGCAGATCAGATCGACGCGCTCGGCGCGGAGGACAGAAACGATCTCGCGATCGTGTTCTTCACGTTTGCGTCCGCGGCGCGGGATAACGAGTGTTTTTATTCCGCGTTGGTCTGCGACAGCGAGGCCTTTGGCGTCGGGTTGGTCGCTGATTACGAGAGCAATCTCTGTGTTGGGTATGGTGCCGTTTTGAATCGCATCGGCGAGCGCGATCATGTTCGACCCGCGGCCGGAGATGAGAATCGCGATCCGTTTAGTCATCACTCGATCGAAACCGTCTGGTTGCCTTCGACGACCTCGCCGATCTCGTAACACGGATTTTTTAAATCGCGCAGGTGGTTTGTGATCGCTGTAACATTCTCGCGGACGCAAACGATCACCATGCCGACGCCCATGTTGAACGTGCGATTCATCTCGCTCTCGGAAACGTTTCCGAGCTCGCGGAGGTGTTCGAACAAAGGCAACACGGGCCACGAGCCTTTTCTGATCTTCACCGCTGTTCCATCCGGAAGAATTCGCGGAATGTTGTCAGTTAGACCACCGCCAGTGATGTGGGCCAGACCTTTGATCGATCCGTTGTCGAGTAAACCATCGAGCGGTTTGAGATAACTGAGGTGCGGTAGGAGCAACGCTTCGGCTGCGGTTAATCCGATTCCCGGGAGCGATGTGTCAGGTTGGTATCCGGCGACGTCGAAAAATAGTTTGCGAGCGAGTGAATATCCGTTTGTATGTAACCCTGCCGATGGAAGCGCCAGCAGCACGTCGCCTGGCGCGATTGTCTTCCCGTCGATGATCTTCGTGCGATCGACGACACCGACAATGAACCCCGCGATGTCGTACTCACCGTCCTGATAAAACCCCGGCATCTCTGCAGTTTCACCGCCTAACAACACGCAACCGTTTTCACGACAGCCATTAGTCACACCTTCAATGATGCTCGCAACGACGTCGGGCGATAACTTTCCGGTGGCGATGTAGTCGAGGAAAAACAGCGGACGCGCGCCCTGGACCAGTATATCGTTAACGCAGTGGTTCACGAGGTCGCGTCCGACTGTGTTGTGCACGCCCGTGACGAACGCGATCTTGAGTTTCGTTCCGACTCCATCCGCCGACGCGACCAGCACCGGCTGCGACATATTTGGGAACGCGCCGTCGAACATGCCCCCAAAACTGCCGATTTCGGAAAGCGTGCGCTGGTTGAATGTGGTGCGCGCGAGCTCTTTGATCCTGTCGGTTGCTCGCGTCGCGGCGTCGATGTCGACGCCTGAATCCGCGTATGAAATTGGTTTCGTCACTTCTGTTCGCTCTTCTGTTCGTTTGCCGGCTTGCGCGGTTTCGGTGGTGGACCAAAGTCGCCGTACGCGATAAAACCGGATCGCGATGAGTCGTCCTTCTGGGCCTGGCGGCCAACCCACAAATCCTCAGTCGCTTCTTTCGCCGTCTTCACCGCGGCGTCACCTTGCTTGCCGCGCGTGCTGAGCGTGATCTCGCCGTGCAAGTCGGTGCGGTAAAGCTTCATGGCAGGACTTACGGCGCGCAGACGGTCCAACACCGATTGTGCCGGATGTCCGTAACGGTTCCACGCGCCGCACGAAATGATCGCTATCTCGGGTTTGACCCGGTTCAGGAAATCAGCCGTCGTAGCGTACTTCGATCCGTGATGCGACACCTTCAATACCGGCGCTGCAAGATTCAGATCTTTCGTCAACAGACGATGTTCAGTTTGTTCTTCGGCATCGGCGGCGAACAGCATCGCAAACGACCCGTAATCCAAACGCGCGACAATCGAATTCGCGTTTGGTTCGTTGCCGCCGCCTTTCATCTGTTCCTTCGTAAAGAACGGTTCAGACGGCGCGAGTATGGTTAGCAAAGCGCCGCCGCCAAGATCGTACTTCGTGCCCGGCTTCGCAACTTCATACTTCGCCCCGCTAGCAGACACGCCGGCTTTGTAATCATCGTAAAACTTCGTGATCGACGCTGCCTGCTTCGGCTTTGTCGCGGCTGTAACGGGCTTCTTGGATGTCGGAGTTTTGGGCGGCGCAAGCTCCGGAGGCACGCTCGGTTCCTGCCCGTTATCGATCACGTTCAGCACTTTTACCGCTTTGAAAACTTCGGCAGCGCCGCCGATGTGGTCCGGATGCGGATGCGTCGCAATGAAGTAATCGAGCTGGTACACGTTGTGACGCTTCAACGCTTCGACGACGGCTTTACCTTTCGACGTGTCGCCGGAGTCAATCAGCACCGTCTTACCGCCAGGCGAAGAGATCAGAATCGAATCTCCATTGACTGGTCCAACATCCAAAATGCGTACCGTCAGTTCGCCTCCCGATGCGGGTGGCGGTTGCTTTTTCCACCACGGATAGACGTATTTCCAACCAAGAAGGCCTGCGCCGATGGCTACGGCTAACAGCACTGCAACTGCACAACCACAGCCTCGCCTGACTCGTCCCATAATTGCGCGGTGTTAAATCTCTGGCTAGTTTTCGGCGGCTACCGATTCGCGATCGCGTTCCCACATCGTCTCGGCTTCTCTCGTAATCTGCGTCGGATACTTTCCGTTCCAACAGGCCACACATGACGAATCCGCGCTCAAACC
>JAICGQ010000261.1 GCA_025923035.1 Pyrinomonadaceae bacterium
AGCATCGAGGTTTGAATTGATCGCTTCGCTCCACAAACCAAGGCGGATAAAGATGTGCGACGGCATGTGCTGCGCATGCGCCGACGAAGGTGCGATCTTCGCGTAACTACGAGCCGCCGGCAGCGCCAGCATGGCCAACGCTGGATAGTCGTAACTGTGAATCAAGTAATGCGACACGCCCGGATGTCGCGGCTCGCTCTGCAAAACGCGATTCAGTATTTCCGCCGCCTGCTGCTCACGCACATAAGTCTTGTCCTGCGACATCATTCCCGTGGCAATCAGGGAAAGCGCGTAGAACACAGCGGCTTCGCGATCTGATGGATTTGCAGCCGATTGCTGTTTCATGGCATCGCTGTATGCAAACGCTCGCTTCCGGTGATCGAGCTTGTCGTTGTCTTTGTAGAACACTTCGACGGCCGCAATGTAGCCCTGTTCACGTGGCGTTCGTGCGCCGGCAGTCTTCGCCTTTTCGACGGCGGCCCATCCTTTCTGTAACTCAGCCGGAGTTGGCGGCGCCCAGAGCGGGTGGTAGTTACTCATGGCGATGCCCCAGTAACCCATGCCGCATTGCCGATCGCTTACCGTAACTTCGGTGAAGGCCTTTTCCGCTTCCTCATACTCGAACGAATGAAGCCACGCGACTGCGCGATTGAACTGCTTCTGTGCCTGCGGCTTGCACGAGATCGCAAAGTTCACCACTCCAAGACTCTCCGATGGATCGTGCTTGTGTGGATGCGTTTCCTGGGCAACAGCGTAAGTGGCGAAAAGGAAGAGAGTGATCAGTGGAAGGATCGTTTTCACCGTCGTGCTCCTTTGAGTTGTGGGCGGAGGAGGATGGTTATAACACAAAGAAACGGTTGGTGGGGATGGAAGCGGGTGCCTCCATCCCCGTTCCGGCGTTAGAACGTAAAGCGGAAACCAAGCTGCGCGGTCATTGGTCGACCCACTGGCGGGCCGAAGCCGGGACCATACAGCGACTGCGGTTGCAGAAAGTTTCCGGCTGTGGCGGTGGTGAGAGCCAGCCGCGACGCATAGGAAAGGTTCTCTTCATTCGTCAGGTTGTACAGATCGATGTAAGTGCTCAACCCGTACCGCTCGCCAAACCGGAACCTCTTGCTAACTCGCAGGTCGAGGTTGAGGAAACGTCCGCTCTGATCGAGACGAATCGTTCCTGACGGTTCCACGATCCGGCCAGTGCGCACACTGTTAACCTGCGCCTGCACGCAACCGCGCGGATTGAGCGCCTGGATAGCTGCCGAATTTGCCCGGACCGCAAACACCGCTCCCGGATCAACGCCGGCACAGAGCCTGTCGTTCGTCGCGAGTCCATCCCCATCGATGTCGATTCCGGTGGCCGCCGAAAACGGCCGCGAACTCGCCAACTGGAAAATCGGAGAAAGTTGCAAGCCCCAGCGGAAGTTGAACACGCCGCTGAGCACAACACGATGCCGTTCATCCAAACGAGTTGGACCAAACTCTTCCGGCTTGAACTGGTTCTCCGGCGTGGTTGCGATGCCGTTTCCACTGTAGGAAGCCACCGGTTGTCCGCCCCACGATCGGGAACTTCCAAGTACGTAGCTGGCTGAGAGCAAGTAGTCCTTCGTGCGCCATTTGAGAGTGCTGGTCCAACTGTCAAATAGCGAACGGTTTGTCGTCCCGATCATATTGATCTGCTCGATGCGATTCGCGGGAAATCCTGCGTCAACAAAAGCGCGATCAAAGACGCGGCTGTTGATTCCGCGAACACACAGCGACGAGCCCGGCGTGGATCCCGGATAAGCGGGGTTACAGATATTCTCGATGCGTGGATTGATTACCTGCACGCGTGGCTCGTTGAGTCCCAGCGTGTGCACGTAGTCGCTCGACAACGTCATCGCGTCGCTGAGTTGTGTTTCAAACCCGATTGAAAACTTCTGCACGTAAGGCTCGGATGCATCCGGATCGTTAATGCGGCCAAATCCGCCAACCGCCAGATCCGCTATGGAAAAGCCGGGCGGAGTTGGCGGCAACGGGTCGATTCCGAAACGAAACGTGGCCAACTGGCCTTGTCCGACTTGCGAGTTAGTCAAACTCAGGATCGTTTGGTAGAGCACCGGATTCGTTTGGGTTAGCGAGAACAACGTCAGGTTTTGGAAGAGTTGATCGTAGAAGATCCCGTAGCCGCCGCGAATCGCGGTCCTTCCTGATCCGGTGGGATCCCACGCGAAGCCAACACGTGGTTGAAACTCGGTCCAACTCGGCGTCGTTCGGCTGAGCTTTTCCGCATCTTCGGTGATGGCGCGTGCGCGCGGGTGGTTTAGTTGTTGCAGGATCAGAATGGTCCGGTTGTTGGTTTGGTCGGGCAGATTGCCGATGTTCGCATCCCAACGGAGGCCGAGGTTGAGCGTGAGATTTCGCCGCACTTTGAAATCATCCTGAAAGTAGAACGCCAACTGGTGAATCGTCTGATCGTGAGTGCCTTCACCGTCCGCGAAGGTGATGTTTTGGACCGCGCCCGGCGTGGCAAAGCCTTGCGGGTACCGGTTATTGCTGTTGCTGACAATCGTGGTCGGAGGATCGAACCAGCTAATCGTGTAACCCTTCGAACCGAAGAAGAAGAACCCACCCAATTCGGTATGGATGTAGTTCACGCCAAATTTCAATCCGTGATTTCCTGCGGTCCAGGAGAAATCGTCGCGGAATTGAAATTTTCGCGAAGTCGTTGCCTGGGGCACGTTCGTGTTCGCGCCAATCGTGATATTGCCGGGAAAGATCATCTGCGGTTCGGTCGTGACGCCAAGAATCGCGTTGTTGAAATCCTGGAAGTGGAACGAGAACTGGTTCAGTTTCGTGGCGCTTAATGTCCACGAGTGGTTAGCCACAAAGCTGTAGAGCTTATTGTCGTCGGTATTACCACCAGACAAATCTGTGGTTGCAGGATTCGCAACTTGATCGTTTGGCGAGTTGTTTTTCTGGTAAGCAAACCGGTAGAACATGCTTTGACGATCAGTCAGGTTGTGATCGACGCGCGCAGTGAGCAACGTGTCGTCATAGGGTGTTGGAATCTCGGAGACGAAATCAGAACCGGGGATCAGTGGTATCTGAATCGCAGCATCCTGTCGTACCGCAACGTTCTGACGTTCGCGAAAGCGTTCAAGCGCGAAGAAGAAAAACAGCTTTTCTTTGGCGATTGGTCCACCAACCGATCCTCCCACCTCCTGCCGGCTGAAGGTTGGCTTTTCGAAGTTTGGGTCGGTTGCGAGTCGTTGCTTCTCGAAGAAGTCGATCTTTCGCAGTGCCTCATCGCGGAAGTTGGCGAAGAACGATCCGTGAAAGTCGTTCGATCCGCTTTTGGTGATGACGTTGACCACGCCGCCGACAGCTCTGCCTTGTTCAGCGGTCCAACGATGTTGCAGCACCTGAAATTCCTGGATCGACTCGTAGGAGAAGTTCTGCAGCAAACTGCCGACGACGTTGTCTTTGTTGTCGCCGCCGTCGACGTTCACATCGACCTGCCGGCCGTCGCCGCCGTTGAAAGCAACGTTGCCGACGCGCGTTTTCGTCGGATCGAAATTACCGACCGGCCGCGCTTCGGGCATGATCACTGACAGTGCGGCGAAGGTTCGATTGAGTAGCGGAAGGTTTTCAACCTGGACCGGTGTGACGACGCCGCCGAGATCGGAGCGCGTGGTCTCGATCTGGAGCTGGTCGGAGGTGATGTTGACGATTTCCGTTATCTGCCCGGGTTTGAGATCGAAGTTAAGTGTGACTGTTCTGCCTACATTAACCTCGCGACCCTGAACCACAGCTTTACTGAAATTAGCTGCTTCGACAGTGACGTCGTACGTACCGGGTGGCAGTTCGGAAATCGTGTAGTTTCCGTGCTGATCCGATTGCGTTGTACGCTCCTGGCCGGTGCTGGTATTGCGAGCAGTGATTGTCGCGCTCGCCACGGCGGCACCGTTTTGATCGAGCACCCGGCCAATGATGTCGGCGGTCGTAACCTGCGCAGCAACGGGAGCTGCAAGCAGCAGACTGGCCAACACGGCCGATCCAAATCCTAAGAGAAGTCGTGTTACGTGACTCATGCTTTTCCCTCCTTCGAACTAGAGTAAAAACAGGGTACTGGCCGGTTTCGATAAACCGGACACCGGGCAGTTTGGGAGTGTTAAGCGCCTCTGGGATTAACGGTTGAAGTGCGAGGGTGCGCTAATATTGGCTCACTGTTTAGGCGGAGTCAACAAAAGTGACGCAGACTTCACTTGAAGTTCAATGGCAATCAGAAACAGAACGCCGGCGTCGCATCATTCGCGTTATGCTGCTGGTTCTGATCATCGCTTGCTTGCTGCTGATCGGGTTGTGGTTCTGGCTGACTCAACCGCTATTGTCGAGTGCTACACCGAGTCAGCAGAGGACAGTTGAGGCTACGCGGCTTCAGGCACACGTCCATAAACTCTCCGTCGAACTAACGCCACGCGATGAAAGCCACGTCGAGAACCTCGATCGCGTCGCGGCTTACATCAAAAACGAGTTCAGTCAATTCACGGAGTCTGTTTCCGAGCAGCCGTACAGTCTGCAAGGCAAGTCATATCGAAATGTGATTGCGCGATTTGGTCCCGAGACCGAAGAGCGAATCGTCGTCGGCGCACACTACGATACCGCCGGCCCTTTGCCGGGCGCAGATGACAACGCCAGCGGTGTCGCAGGCTTGATCGAGCTCGCGCGACTACTCAGTCTTCAACCACCACCACTGCGAATAGAACTCGTCGCTTTCACGTTGGAAGAACCGCCGTATTTCGGAACTACGGGCATGGGCAGTTCGGTCCATGCGGAGTCGCTTCGCCGGCAAAACATTCGCGTGCGCGCGATGTTCAGCCTGGAGATGATTGGATACTTCAGTGATGCGCCGAACAGTCAGCGTGTGCCGGGAGGTTTGTTGAGTGCTTTTTATCCGTCGACGGGAAACTTCATCGCCGTAGTAGGACGACCAGGAGACTGGTCGCTGGTGCGCCGGACGAAAGCTGCGATGCGCAACGCGTCGCCGCTGCCTGTCTATTCGATCAACGCTCCCAGAATTGTTTCCGGTGTCGACTTTTCTGACCAGTTGAACTACTGGCACGCCGGATACAACGCCGTGATGATTACCGACACGGCGTTCTACCGGAATCCCAATTACCACACTGCGCACGACACGGAAGAGAAGCTCGATTACAAACGGATGGCCATGGTCGTCGAAGGCGTTTATGCCGCCGTCATAGATCTGGCGCATTAGTTTCTTGACTTACGCGGGTCATTGGCATAAAAATTCCCCGCACTAATTCCCCCGCTTCGCCGCGCGAGCAGAGGCTCAGTCTTCGACGGACTATCGCCGTATTCATCAATTTCAATCCCAACGTTCAACGGAGGCACAGATGAAAAAGTTCAGGACCTACTACTTGATAGCCGCTGGGCTAATAATCCTCACGATGACAATGACATCCTCAAGCCAGATGACTTCACAAACTTCCTCCACTGCAAAGACCGGTGACTGGGACTTCAACGCCACGATTATCGAGGCATGCAGTTGTCCGATGTTTTGCCAGTGTTACTTCAACATGAAGCCTGCGTCGCACCATGGTCACGCCGGTGGTGGCGGCGAACACTTCTGCAAGTTCAACAACGCGTTCAAGGTGAATAAAGGCCAGTCGGGCGCCGTCAAACTGGATGGCGCAAAGTTCTGGGTGGCAGGCGACCTTGGCGGAGATTTCTCGAAAGGTCAGATGGACTGGGCAGTGCTGACGTTTGATCCGTCAGTGACGAAGGAACAACGCGACGCGATTGCCAAGATCCTGGGCCACGTTTATCCGGTGAAATGGAACTCCTTCTCGGTAGCCAAAGACGCTGACATGGAATGGAAAGCGGAAGGAAAGAGTGCGCAGGCACGGCTCGATGGTGGAAAGGTTGCCGAAGTTGTGCTGCGTCATCCTGATGGTTCTGCGATGGGTGATGGACCAGTCGTGATCAAGAACCTGAAGTACTTCGGCGTGCCGCGCAACGAGGGCTTCATCATGATGCCGAATGAAGTAGAAGCCTATCGTCTTGGCGACAAGGCTTTTGAATACAAAGGCACGAACGGTTTCATGATCACAATCGACATCGCCTCCCGCGACGTCGGCGCGAAGTAATAGTGAATCTCTCGCTAGCGGGAGGTCAGTGAAGGGTGATTCTTGGAATTTCCCTTACCTGGATCTCTCGCTAGCGGGAGGTCATTAAAAAGTTAACGACCGCTTCGACGCGTACGAGCGACACGGCTGAAGCGCGTGTAGGGCACCTTGCCCGACGGGTCGACTTTGAACTCACACGTAACACTCGCCAGCGCCTGATATTTCCGCAGCAGCATTGACGTCACCTGCTTGTTTACGATCTCCCAGTAGTCGTCTTCGTTAGGATAATTCGCCAATAACGTTTCGACGTCTTTAGCCAACCAGCGAAAGTCGGGATAGTCGGCCTTCGTGATGTTCGCGATGTAGCGATACGAGATCGAGATGTTGAGATTGTGATGTTCGGTCTGGTGATCGAGTTTGAAGTCTTTGATTACGAAAGAGAACTCTTCAACGAGCACGCCAGGCTCCGACCGCTTTTGCGGCGAAGCCTGGCCGGATTGTGAATAGACGACGACCGCGCTTGAACTCGTAAGCAGCACGATTCCAAGCAGGAAGGCCAGTAGTTGTCGCATACCAGTGTTTATCCTTTATCGAAGGTTGGCGGCCTCGGAACACTGACAAGCATAACAACATTTCGCTTTTGGTCCATCAAGCTGTTTTGCGAGATATCAACTTTGCGTTTGACTCCGCGCTCGAGTACCGACGGACGCGGGCCTCGCGGCTTCTTGTTGTCGACAATGCTGACTGTCGTGAGCGCCGGATTGCCGAGCGCGGCGTTCGACGAACTACTCAAGCGGACGTTGAACGTTTCGGTGGATTCCTTCGCAGTGTCGTTGGTGACAGGCACATTGAAACCCATCGACGACGTGCCCGGTGTGAATACTAGTGTCCCGGAGACTGCGGTGTAGTCGCTGGAGCTCGACGCAGTGGCGTCGGAAGTCGAAAAATTAACCGAGGCGCTAAGCGCGGTGCTGCCAGTTCGAGTCACGGTAATCGTTACGAAGCCGG
>JAICGQ010000262.1 GCA_025923035.1 Pyrinomonadaceae bacterium
GGCCGGTTTATCACACTCGAAGATCCCGACAAGTATCGTTACTTCTTCGTCACCTGGAAGTAAGGATTTATGCAGTACATAGAAAATCCGCCAAATCCGTGGTTAGTACATTCCGTCGAATGGATCGGTGAACCTCCGCAAGCGAAGCTCGAAGTCTTCGAAGAAACCGAAACGCGCCACATAATCACTCACAACGACAGTCCCGACGTTGGTTTCGACTACACCGTCAATTGTTATCGCGGGTGCATCCACGGTTGCACCTACTGCTTCAGCCGGCCCACGCATGAGTATCTCGGTTACGGCGCCGGCACCGACTTCGATCGCAAGATCGTCGCGAAGGTGAATGCGCCGGAGTTGTTGCGCAAAGAGTTGATGAAGCCGTCGTGGAAAGGCGCGGAGATCGTTTTCTCGTTTACTTCCGATCCATACATTCCGCTCGAAGCGAATTACAAACTCACGCGACGTTGTTTGGAGGTCTGCGCGGAGTTTCGCAATCCCGTCGGCGTGATCACGAAGTCGGCGATGGTCCGGCGCGACATCGACGTGCTTCAGGAATTGACGAAACACGCCAGTCTCGGAGTGTTTCTGACGATTCCTTTCACGGACGTTGAAGTCGCGCGGGCAGTCGAACCTTATGCGCCGCTGCCGGAAGCGAGATTTCATGCAATGGAAGCACTCGCGTCGGCCGGCATCAACGTGGGCATCGGTATCGCGCCGGTCATTCCGGGTTTGTCGACCGACATTCCCGTGTTGCTAAAACGAGCAAAAGACGCCGGAGCGCAACAGGCTTTCATCAACATGCTTCGTCTGCCCGGCAGCGTCGCACCTTATTTTGAAGAGCGTTTACGCGAGAAACTGCCAACCAAAGCCGATCGCGTGTTGAATCGAATCCGCGAAGCACGCGGCGGAAAACTCAACTCCGCCGTCTTCGGCGAACGCATGCGCGGCAAGGGCCAATACTGGGAAGCAACGGAACGCCTCTTCAAAATTCACTGCGAACGTCTCGGCTTCAACAAGCGACGCGAACATAAAACACCCGCAAATTCCACATTTCGCAGACCATCTGCTCAGGCAAATCTCTTTGGTTAGGGTATAATAACCGGCACTCAAAACAATCGGGATCAGGAGGCACTGCGATGCTTATCCGCGACGTGATTCGCAACCGTGAGCCTTACTCGACCAAGGCCACTGCAACTGTGCAGGAAGCGGCGGAGTTTATGGCTTCGCGCAACATCGGCGCCGTTTGCGTTATCGACGACGAGGGGAGGTTGCTCGGCGTCTTTTCCGAGCGCGACGTCTTGAACCGCGTCGTCGTCGCACATCGCGATCCGATGGAGGTCAGGGTCGGCGACGTGACCAGCGAATTGCGCGCCGTGATCCAGTGCGACGAGACTCCGCACCAGGCACTGGAGCGCATGGAGTTGATCGGCACGCGTCATCTGCCGGTGGTCGACGGCGACCGTTGGGTCGGGATGCTTTCGATGCGCGATCTGCTGCGTGTCGAGGTCGGCGAGCAGGGCGACGAGATCAAACTGCTTCACGAATACATTCAACACTAGCCCCCGCGGCAAACTTTCAGCACAACTTCATTGTCTCCTGTTTTTGGTATGAAAATATCTCCGTATTCACTACTCGCGTTGGCCATAGTTGTGGCTTTTGGCTGTAGTCAAGCGCCTTCAGGTCGCGGCGCCGGCGAAGTGCAGACGTCGCCGCAGGGCAGCACGAAGTTCAAAGTCGAAACAGTGGTTGGTGGACTGGAAGTGCCGTGGTCCATTGTCTGGGCGCCCGACGGACGGATGATTTTTACCGAGCGTCCGGGGCGAGTGCGCGTGTTTGAGAAAGGCGCTTTGCGGCAGAAGCCGCTTTATGTCGTGCCTGACGTCGAACAGACGGGTGAGACTGGATTGATGAGTGTCGCGCTGCATCCGCAGTTTACCAGCAATCAGTTCATCTATCTTTCTTACGGCTACGGCAGTCGCGGCTCGCTCGTGCGGGTGGTGCGATTTCGAGAAACAGCGGAAGGTCTGGTCGATCGGAAAGTGATCATCGAAAACGTTCCGGCCGCACAGTTTCACGCAGGTTGCCGGCTGCGTTTTGGACCGGACGGAAAGCTTTACATCACAACTGGTGACGCCACCAAACGCGACCTCGCGCAAAAGCTCGATTCACTCGCCGGAAAAACGTTACGACTAAACGACGACGGCTCCATTCCGCAGGACAATCCGTACGTGGGCCAGGAGAACGCGCGAACGGAGATCTGGTCGATTGGCCATCGCAACGCACAGGGTTTGGACTTTCAACCTGGCACCAACCTGATGTTCCAGACTGAACACGGACCAAGCAACTTCGATGGACCACCCGGCGGCGACGAAGTCAACATCGTAGAGAAGGGGAAGAACTACGGTTGGCCCCTGATCCATCACACACAGACCCGTTCCGGTCTTGAATCACCGTTGCTCGAATACACGCCGGCGTGCGCTCCCGCGAGCGGGGCGTTTTATCGCGGCTCGGCCTTTCCGGGATTCAAAGGAAACTTCTTCTTCGGTTGTCTGCGCGGCGAGATGTTGATTCGAGTGGCGCTCGACGGTCGCAAGGTCCTGGGTCAGGACGGCATCATCAAAGAGTACGGACGCATTCGCGACGTCGCTGAAGGCCCTGACGGCGCAATTTACTTTTCGACGTCGAATCGAGACGGGCGAGGGAAGCCGGCGAGTGACGACGACCGAATTATCAGATTGATCCCGGTGCCATAGAGATCCGTGGGTTAAACCTTCTGCGCCAGGATCGCCGTTTTGCTCCAGCCGATCACATGATGCGGCTTGAACCGGTACTGATGCACGATGCGGAAGTGGTGCTCCGTTCGGCCGATTACTTCCTTCGGCGGATGGCTCTTGAACCGGAAGAGGATCTCGAGAAACTTGCCCGCGATTCCGGGATGGACGGGCAGGTGAAGTAGATGGCCACCCGGGACAATCACCCGCGCGAGTTCGGCCAACCCATCGGCGAGCGGCACATACTCCAACGCGCCTGAAGTCACCACTAAATCAAGCGACTCATCGGCAAAAGGGAGGCACAACAAGTTTCCCTGGGTGAACGTCACGTCACGTTTGCGACCGTCGCTGTAGTAAAGCGACTTGCGCGCCGCCGCGATCGAGGTGGACGAAAGATCGAGCGCAGTGATGGAAACCGGGAAGCGAATCGCGCGCAATAGCGCCATCGTCAGCAGCCCGGTGCCGCAGCCCGCATCCAGAATGCGTTGTCCGCGAGATACGGGCAGCGGATGCGTTTGAAAATATGCATCCAAAGAGCGGCCGTAACCATTGATTTTGAAGGTCAACTCGTAAAACCGGGCGATCCTGTCGTAATAGGATCCCGCGCGGGCCTCGGTTTTGGTTGCGGTCAGCGCATACTCCATCAGTTTCTCCTAAGTCTCTGCACTTAATGGGGAACGACTACTACGTTTTGTCAGTTGTTTCATCCCGGATTGGCGGGACAATTGTAGCCTTTCCCTCCGGTTTTACTCAACCGCAAATGTGTCCCGGTATTGTGAGAAACCTCTTACAAATCTGACCATTGCGCAAGAAGACGCCGGGAAATCCGTTCAAGAGTCGGGTGGTAATGCGTCCGGGAGGTATCGTCCGATGAGTGGATTTCGTTGGTTTGCCTTGCTGGGTTTGGTGGTGTTTTTGGTGGGTGTTCCCCCGGTGGGAGCCCAGGAACGAACGGTGACGCCGGGAAAGCGAGTGACCTATCCGAGCTTCGAAGTTGACGTGCTGGTGAACGGGCGGGCGCTCGGGGAGTACCAGGATCGCGGTCGGACGTACGTTGAGGCTATCCGGGGCGAGGAGTACGAGATTCGGCTGCGAAACCGATCCGGCGACTGGGTCGCCGTCGCGCTGTCCGTCGATGGACTCAACACCATCGATACCAGCCGGAGTTCACCGTGGAACGCCAGCAAGTGGGTGATTGAGCCGTACCAGACGATCACGATCAGCGGATGGCAGATGGATTCGGATCACGCGCGCCGGTTCTACTTCACCTCTGAACGCGACTCCTACGCAGCAAAACTCGGTGTCAAAGCAAACCTCGGTACGATTTCGGCAGTTTTCTACCGTGAACGAAGGCGCGTGATTCCCATGACGCCTCCGATTCATCCGATACCACGGCCAGTCGATCGCGAGGACAGTCAGACGTCGGCGGACATGCGTTCGTCTGCGGAATCTCAAACAGCAGGCGCGGCGAAATCGTCTCGCTCGAGAAACGAAGCCGCGACAGGTATCGGACGCTCAGTCCGCAACGACGTGCGTTACATCGACATGGATCTCGAATCGCGGCCGGCGGCTGAAGTGACGATCTGCTACGACTATGGCGAGCGGAGATCTATTTCCGAATCAAGTCCGAAGTATAGAGTTCGCGGTAAACGCGATAATTAGACATCACCTTTTGCACGTAGCCTTTCGTCTCGTCAAACCCGACCTCGGAAGTAAAGATTCCGGGGTCGTCGTTTTTTGATCGCTTCAGCCAGCGCACGACGTTGTCTTCACCGCCGTTGTACGAGGCTGCCACCGGTTCGAGCATCTTCGGAAACATGTCGGTGAGATGTTGGAGATACTCGGCGCCGACAGTGATCGACGTGTCGGGTTGATAAAGCTGGTTCTCGCTGACGGATCGAAATCCGGCTGATGGTCCAAACTTCACCGCGGCGTCCATCGTGAGCTGCAAGAGTCCACGCGCACCGGCCGGAGATTTGGCCGTCGGCTTGAAGACGCTTTCCTGTTTGATCAGGGCGAGAATGAAACGCGGATCGAGTTT
The DNA here is from genome assembly GCA_025923035.1 of Pyrinomonadaceae bacterium. Classification (GTDB taxonomy): domain Bacteria; phylum Acidobacteriota; class Blastocatellia; order Pyrinomonadales; family Pyrinomonadaceae; genus PSRF01. The sequence goes on from JAICGQ010000262.1 coordinate 4,813, forward strand.
GCGTGACTTCGCAGCACTGAGGATCGATTGTCGATAAGGCGCGGGATACGAACTCGCAACGGACCCGATTGCCGACTTCACGGCGCTCTCACGTTGCGCCACAATTTCGGCGCGTTCGCGTCCGGCCAGCGCGGCTAGTCGACGGGTCGCGAGCCAGCCGTAATAAGATTCGATGCCGTCGCCGATCGCGAGATACGCAGTAAAAGCTTCGTCTTTTCTGCCTGCTTTTTCGAGGCTGAAGGCAGTTAGATAAGCGACTTCATTTCGCGAAGTATCGACGGCTTTCGAGAACGAGCGCTTCGATAACTCGTTCGCCGTGCGGATCGCCTCGTTCCAGTTTCCTTCCGCGATGTGCAGTCGCAGCGCCGCGAAGATCGCATTTGTTTCAACTGCAGTGCCGGAAAAACGTTGTCGCGTTCGAGCGACCCAGGCTAGTGCTTCTTTCGCACGATTCGCTTCACGCAGTGTGTCGATGACGTTCAGGTGCGCCGTGTCGATCCGTTCGCCGTTCGGGAAGCGCTCGACGTACTCCGTGTACCGCGCGGCCGACTCGTCGAACTTGCCCATCCGCAGCAACGAGGCAGCGCTGTAGTTCAACGCCTCGCGTCCTTCTTTAGTCGAACTGTACTTCTCGGCGATCTCGTTGAAAATGCGGTACCCGTCTTCGTAGATCTTGCCGAGGAAGTAGGAGCGTCCGATGCCGAGCATCGCTTCCGGCACGCGTGGATCGTCGGGATAGTTGTCGATCAGCGTTTGCCAGTGATCGCGTGCTTCGGCAAACGCGCGTACGCTGAGATAAATCGCGGCGCGACGCATGTGCTCGGTGGGTGCGAGCTTCTGCAACTTGCCCTTCGCGTCGCGAATTGACGCGTCACTGCGCCGCACGGAAGCAAGCGTCGACTCGCTTGCGGCCTGCATGCCAACTGCCGGTACATTGAAAATGAAGACGAGGCAGAGCGAAAAGACCGTAATTCTCTTAAACACTAATCTACTTCTCCCCTTGTCGGGTCTGGTGTGTCTTCGATGATCTCGAAGCTGGTTTGGATTTCCACGCCGGGGCGGAGTGACGCGGCAACGCTGCAATACTTCGTGTCTGAAAGTTCGATCGCCTGCGCAACTGCATGTTGCGACAGATTGCGCCCGGTAAGAATGTGATGCACTTTCATCGAGGTGAACTTCCGGGGAAAGTCATCACGTCGCACGCCTGAGACTTCGATGACGTAACGCGTCACCTGTTGGCGCTTCTTTGTCAGGATACTCGCCACGTCCGTTGCGGTGCATGCACCTGCGGCAAGCAAGAGCAGTTCGGTCGGCGACGGCGCGATCGAACGGCTACTGTCGGTGTCGAGTGTGATTGAATGACCTGACGGAGTAATGCCGACGAACAAGTCGTCGCTGACAAATTGTACGGTTGCTTTCACGCCATCGGCTGACATCGGTGAAAGAATATCACACCTGCCGAGCTACCCTGGGAAACACAGATTTAAGAAAAAATGAGTGACGGTCCATGCTATGATTCAGCGGGCCTCACGCACCTTCCTCACGAGCGGCAAAGTTCAAAGGTGAAGTCTCGCATCCATCCCTGGCCCAGGGAGACTCCTTTGGTGAGTAACGTGGGAGGACCATCATGGCTGAGATCCTGGTCGTCGACGACGACGAGATAATACGGGAAACCCTGTGTGAACTGCTGTCAGAGGAGCACGCGTGTCAGACGGCAGACACCGCGGAGCAAGCTCTGTCGAAGCTCGAAGCACAGCCTTTCGACGTGGTGCTGACAGACATTTCGATGCCCGGCTTGAGTGGGTTCGATCTGCTGAACAGAGTCGTGCAACTCTATCCCGGCACTCCCGTAATCATTATTTCCGGATTGAGTGATCAGGAACAGGCGCAGAGCCTCATCGCACAAGGAGCGTTTGATTACCTGCTGAAACCGTTTCGTTTGGAAGTGGTGGAGGACAGCGTCAGACGCGCGCTCGAACGTCGCCACAGTGCGAACTCGACGCTTGTTCGTTAACCGATCTTAACTTCACGCCGCAACGTTCGACATCGACTTCGCTCTGGTCGATTCGCGATGGCGCGCGATATCACGGACTAATTCCGCAACGCGGTCGGCAGTGAACGGCTTGGCGATCACCCAGTTAACACCGGCGGCCTTTTGTTCATTGGACCCGACCGCCTCACCCCAACCCGTGATCACCGCGATCGGAACCTGCTGGTTCAAGTGACGAATCTCACGCGCCAACTCCCAACCGCTCATTCCGGGCATGCCGACGTCGGTAAAGACAGCGTCAAAC
>JAICGQ010000263.1 GCA_025923035.1 Pyrinomonadaceae bacterium
AGCGGCTGACTTAACGCGTAAACACGATCGGCGAAACTCTGCGCCAACGGCGGCACGTCTTCCGGCCGTTCCCGCAACGGCGGCACCGCGATCAAGACCGCGTTCAAGCGATTAAACAGATCACTGCGGAATCGTCCTGCCGAGACTTCGTGTTCGACGTCGCGATTACTCGCAGCGATTACGCGAACGTTGGCGGGCGTCGTGTGGTTCGAACCGACGCGCCGGATCTCGCCCATTTCCATCGCGCGCAACAACTTCATCTGGAACGCCAGATCGGTCTCCGTGATCTCGTCGAGAAAAACTGTGCCGCCTTCCGCTTCTTCCCACAATCCGCGACGGTCGCGATCTGCGCCGAAGAACGCTCCGCGCACGTAACCGAACAGTTCCGCCTCAATTAAGTCCGTTCCGATCGACGCACAGTTGACGTTGATGAAAGGACGATCGGCGCGCACACTGCGTCGATGAATTTCAGATGCAATCAGTTTCTTGCCGGTACCTGGTTCTCCGGTAAGCAACACCGGCAGGTTAGTGCGCGACACACGCAATACATGTTTCGCCACTTCTATAAACGCCTGGCTGCGTCCCACCAAATTAATGTCTGAATGGCACGCAGCCGTGCGTCGCGTGGGTGAGGCGTTCTCGTTATGTGCGGATAACTGCTCTCGCAACACCTGCGAGAGCACAGTCAACTCGTCGGCGCCGAAGGACCGCAACAGATAGTCGTAGGCGCCGAAGGCGGTCGCGTCGATGGCGACTGCGGAGCTTGCATGACGAGACGTCAACACGACTTTTGCTTGCGGTGATCTGTCTTTGAATGTGTGAAGAACGCTGAAGCCGTTCGCGCGTCCAAGCATCAAATCGCAAAACACTATGGGCGGCGACGCCTGGTGCAGCCGCTCGACCGCGTCTTCCATCGACGCCGCCTGCGTTACGCTCCAACCGTCTCCAGTCAGGATGCTGGATACAAATTCGCGTCTGTCATGTTCGTTGTCGATTACCAAAGCCTTAAGGATTCCGTCTGCTGGTGAGTCGGTCATTCGCTTGAACTCCTCCCACTGAATTCGTTACGAAATGTTTCCCGGCTTGAGGTCGGGAACGGCAAAACTGTCGCGTGCGGCAGTGCGTTACCAGCGCAAAACCATTTATAGGTAGGGGGACGACGACCTCGCCCTGGCCGGCGTCCCCCTTCCACGCGCGAGGACTCGTAACTCCTTAGACCACTGCGCGCGTTTCTTCATTCAATCAATCACATCTGCACCTCGGACCAAGGCTCATCTGTTTGGGCCAAGCGCGCGATAGCAAAGATGTGTCTGGCCGCGTTCCTAATCAGACACCTCACGGATCGATTCTGTTGTGGGTCATAGCCGTGCCCTTTTGATATGAGGGTGCGAACAGAATGGCATTCGGGAACACGCTCAAAGCGGGCTTGGGGGCTATGGAACCAATTCGCGCGGCTAGGCTAAGCGCTCTGTTGAGTGTACGCAATGAGGAGATTCCTGAACGCACCTCAGATAATTCCTGAGCAGTTTAGGCCCACAAAAAATATAACTACTTCGAGCGATAAAATCGCTAGCCGCCACTCGCAGAGCACGCTATTCTGCACTGCCGTTGCCCACGATTAACGACAGCGCGCTGACCATATTCGCGATCTGGTCAGACTCAGGTAATTCCTGATTGTTGGATCAGGAGCTTCCTGCAATTATGCCTCTGCAAGCGAGCGCCATGTTTCTGCTTTTGCTCTTACTCTAAGCCCCATGCGCTCGGCTTTTTGCCCTGAACACTAGTGAGTGTATTGGCTGCCGAAACATATCCAGCAAGGCACAACTACGAGATGAAGTCGATACGTGTGCTAATCGCTGACGACCACGCTTTGGTGCGAGCAGGAATCAGGGCTCTGGTGGAGAGAATTAAGGGCGTGGTGGTAGTTGCCGAAGCGGGCAAAGGTAGTGAAGCTCTAAAACTGATCGACGAGCTTCAGCCAAACCTGATCCTGCTGGACATCACGATGCCCGACGGCAGCGGTTTTGATGTTTTGGAGCATGTCGCGAAGAAGTTGCCAAACATTCGTGTCATCGTGCTGACGGTGCATGAGGCCGGTGAATATGCGATCCGCGCGTTGCGTGAAGGCGCCGCCGGGTTTCTACCGAAGAGTGCTGCGAGTACCGAGCTCGAACAGGCGATTCAAACTGTGATGAAGGGAGAGGTTTACATCTCGCCCGAGACCTCGCGCAAGACGCTGATCGAGTATGGCAAGGGAGTTTCCAAACGAGATCTGCTGGACACCTTGAGTCCGCGACAACGGGAGGTGCTGCAACTGATCGCCGAAGGTCGAACTACAAAACAGATCGCCCAGCTTCTCGACATCAGCGTCAAGACCGTCGAGACACACCGCGCGCAGTTGATGGAACGGCTGAACATACACGATGTCGCGGGTCTGGTGCGTTACGCAATCATTGTTGGCTTGATTGAAGTTGAATGAAGTTGGGGGAGATGCCCGGTGCGGGCATTGGTGGATGGGTTCATGTCCCGGTCTGCGAAGAGAAGACCACCCCACGCGCTCTAGCGCGATCACCGGCGGCTGGTGATCGTTTCAAGTCCCCAGGACTTGTGCTGGACCGGGCATGAACCGATCCACTAAACAGCCTTAACAGCAAGTTCAACCGCTTTCGGATCTGCGTCGCGACGCTTCTCACCCTTGATCGGAAAGCGCGCGCAGATCTCGGTGCCGAGCGCAGGCGCGGAGTCGATCGTGATCGTTCCGCCGACTGCTTGTGCTCTTTCTTCCATTCCGCGCAGCCCCAGCGTCGACATGCCGCTTCCGCTTCGCAGCATCCGTGCATCGAAGCCGGCGCCGTCGTCTGTGATCAAGAGGATCAGATCGGAAACCACGCGTTCTAATCGCACCGAGATGCGTGTCGCTCGTGCGTGACGCACTACATTCGTGACGCCCTCCTGCACGATGCGGAAACACGCCGTCTCTAACTCCGATGAAAAGCGATCGTCTTCATCGAGCGAACCGCTGACAAACTTCGCCGGGATACCGAGATTTCTCGTCTGGCGTTCGAGGTACCACCGCAACGCCACTACGAGACCGAGATCGTCCAACAGCAGCGGGCGGAGATCGACCGACAAATCTCGAATCTGATCAACCGCTTCATCAATGACTTTGAGATTGTCGTTTATCGACGTCAGGATCTCGGGTTGCGTGCACTTGTGCTGCAACGCGTGCAGATTCATTTTGACGGCGGTCAGGATCTGACCGACCTGGTCGTGTAACTCGCGCGAGATCCGGCGCCGCTCTGCTTCCTGCGCTTCGATCAGACGCCGCGAATAGTTCCGCGCTGCTTCCTGTGATTTCTTCTTTTCCGAGATGTCGCGCACGCAGCCCTGGACGCCGACCGGCATGCCGTTCTCGACGATCAGTCGACTACTGATCTCGACGGGTACTTGTCTTCCCTTCTTAGTGATCATCTCGATCTCGTAAGTCGTCTCACCGGCTGACTCGAGTTTCTTTTGAAGCTGGCGCTGGACCTGTCGCGCGTGTTCGGGCGTCATGAACTCCGAAAAATGTTTACCGATGATCTGTTCGCGAGTGTAGCCGCTGAGTTTCTCGGAGGCGCGGTTAACGGACGTGTAAATACCGTTGATGTCGTGAACGTAAAAAGCGTCTTTGGAATTCTCGAATAGTTCGCGATAGCGTTCTTCGCTTTCGCGCAATGCATGTTCGCTGCGACGCGCCTCCGTGGTGTCGCGCGCAATGCCACGAACGATCGGCGCCGCGACTCCTTCGGTGCGGAGTGAGTTGTAGTATTCGAGTAGACGATGCTCGCCGTTTCGAGTTTGTACCAGCATCGTTCCGCTTGTGGCGCCTTCTTTGAGGATCCGCTGCATGTACATGCCGAACTGGTCGCGTACTTTCGGCGCCAGAATGTCGCGAATGTTTTTCTTGCCGACGAACTCGTGCAGCTCGTAGCCGAATAGTTCTCGGGCCGCGCGGTTTACTGAAAGTATTTGGCCGTCGAGATCGTGAGTGCAGATCAGCTCGTGACTGTTTTCCACGAGATCGCGATAACGTTCTTCACTCTCTCTCAACGCCTGTTCGGCGCGTTTGCGTTCGGTGATGTCCTGGGCGGTGCCTTCGTAGTAAAGAATCTTTCCGTCGTCGTCGCGGATCGCATGGGCGTTTACGGAGATCCATATCTTGCTGCCGTCTTTGCGGACTGATTCGTGTTCGAAGCCACGTACGCTGCCGTGCTCTTCGAGTAATCGCTTGAACTTTTCACGTTGCGCGGGCTCGACGTAGATCTGGCGCGAGATGTCTCTGCGGGACTCGATCAACTCCGCGGGTGAGTCGAAGCCGTGCATGCGTGCCAGAGCAGGGTTGGCGATCAGGTAACGTCCATCCGGTGTGGATTGAAAAATACCTTCGCCGGCGTTTTCGAAGATCTGTTGATACTTCTGTTCCGCGACGTTTCGTGCCGAGCGTGTTTCTTCGAGTGCGGCGAGTGAAGCTTCGGCACGTTTGCGTTCGGAGATGTCCTGCGTGAGCCACGCGATACTCGAGGGCTGGCCGGCTTTGTTGCGAATCAGTGAAACGTTGTTCTGGAACCAAACTGTCGACCCGTGTTTCGTCAGATAACGATGTTCGACGATAAACGCCGGGATCTCGCCCGCGACGAGCGCCCGCATTTTTTCCAGGGCGATCGGCAAATCCGAAGAGTGAATCAGGCTTTGGACGTCGACCTGCTGCTTCAGTTCCGCTTCGGAGTAACCCGTCATCGAACAATACGCGAGGTTAACGTCGAGCATGCGGCCTTGCAGATCGGTAACGGACAGTCCGAGTGCGGCGTGTTCGAAGCACTTGCTGAAGGTATTGACGGTGCTTTCCGGGACCTTGTTACGCTTGCGCCGGCTGCGGGTGATTTTGCTGTTCCGGCGAGCGTGTCGCTCTTGTTCCCTGTCTCTCATACTTGGAACCTCCAGGAGGTCTAAGGCGCCGATAAAGAGAAGGTTTCGCCGCGACGTTGCCAAGTCAAACTGGGTTTTGCCTTGGTGGGCGTCGCAAACTATTCAAAGGGCTGTAAAGCGATTATTTCGAAACGGCGGGCGTAGCCTGGCAGGCTCACGGGGCGATCGTGGGGAACCAGCCGAGCGGTCGTGGCGACCTCCGTTTTCGTGGATTCTAATGCCGAACCCACCCTCGCGCAAGAAACATCTGTCTGCGTAACAGTGAAAAAAACCTGATCAATCGACGAGGGAGGCGACCACTTTTTCCGTCACAAATTCTCGTGCGTGGGTGTTTTTAGTTTGAAAGAAGAATCCAGTTCGGTGGGAGGTTCAGCATGTCGAAGTTGCGCTTGGTACTGGCTTTCGCTCTCGTGATGGGATTCGTCGGGGCTTTTTGGATTATTACGCCGAACATGCCGCACGTGCTGGCACAAGGCACCACCACCGGCGAGTGGAAAGCCTCGCTCAATAAAGACAATTCAAAGATCCACGTCAGTCTCGAGCGGCGCAGCGAGCGAGGCGGACACAATCAAATGGGCCAAACGTACGAGTTTACGGATTTTCAGGGATTGAGCCGTGAGACGGCACTAAACGGCGGCCCGGCCAAATTCAGTCTCGTCCGCGAAGCCGGTCGAATCGATCTCGAAGGTAGTTTTCAAAACGGCAAAGGCTCCGGCACTTTCAATTTCACCGGCAACCCGAGCTTCGTCTCAGCCATGAAAACCCGCGGCTTCGATTTTGACGAACGCTCCAGCAAACGGGACGGCGACGGCGAAGAACGCCTCTTCGCAGCGACCACTCTGAACATCACCACGGCACTCGCCGACGATTTGAACTCCTTAGGCTTCGGCAAGCTCAGCGTCGAGGATCTCTTCAAAGCAGCGATCTTCAAGATCGATTCGACGTTCGCACGCGAAATGAAGGCGAGCGGCTTCGAAGACCTCGGCATGGAAGAACTCGTGAAAGCCCGCATCTTCAAGATCGACGCAGCTTTCGTCCGGCAAGTCAGCCAGATGGGATTTCAGAAGGAACCCTTCGAGAGCCTCGTCAAAATGCAGATCTTCAAAGTGACACCCGAGTTCATCACGGAAGTCCGTAACGAAGGCCTGACGGAACTTCAAGTCGAAGACTTAGTCAAACTTCGTATCTTCAAGATCGACGCGCAGTACATTCGCGACGCAAAGGCTGACGGTGTTCCGCTCGAAGTCGAGCGACTGGTCCAAAGAAAAATCGGCGTAGCCCGGCATTAGTTCCCCCTCCCAAATCAAATCCGTAAAATCCGTGTAACTGAGAAGCACGGATTTTACGGATCCCACCAGGAAATCACTGCGCCCCTCACAAGTATATTGCGCAAATCACCAACCCGTGAGACGCTAAGCGCCGAAACGAATCCACCACACCCGACCATATACATATGGGTGGCACAATTCTCATCAAAAAAGACCACCTGAACGCGGGTCTTCACCGCATAACATCGAGGTAACTAGTAACCATGACCGACACGACCCCTGGCCCAGTCACTCCCGAAAGCAGTCAACCTGTAAGCGGCGTTGCACCGGAAGGCGCCGCTGGTCCTAAACCCGGCATCGCCCTGTGTCTTTCAGGCGGCGGCTATCGCGCAATGATTTTTCATCTCGGCGCGCTGTGGCGATTGAATCAGCTCGGATTCCTGAAGAAACTGTCACGCGTTTCGAGCGTCTCCGGCGGATCGATCACCGCCGGCGTTCTCGCACTCGCCTGGCGCGACCTGCACTTCGACGCGAACGGCGTCGCCACCAATCTCGAAGAGCTCGTGATCAAACGGCTGCGCCGGTTCGCAAACAACACGATCGATCAAGGCTCGATCATCAAAGGCATATTGATGCCGCGTCACAGCATCGCCGACGAGGTCACTGACGCCTATCGCGATCATCTCTTCGGCAAAGCAACACTCCAGGATCTACCCGCCGACAACGAGGGACCACGCTTCATCATCAACGCCACCAACGTCCAGTCGAAAGTTTTGTGGCGTTTCAGCAGGCCGTACATGGGCGACTACCGCGTCGGTCTAGTCAAAAATCCAACGACGGAGATCGCGCTCGCAGTCG
>JAICGQ010000264.1 GCA_025923035.1 Pyrinomonadaceae bacterium
ACGGGATGGGCGTGTCGGCGGTCGGTAACGACGGGACAACTCATGTCGCCGCAACTAACTTACCCGCGGATTGCGGAGGAAGTTGTTCGTTCTCAATCACTCCAACCAGCGCGAGCTTTGCGGCGGCTGGTGGATCGGCAAGCGTGACGGTGAATACGACTGCTGGTTGCAATTGGACCGCCGTGAGCAACAACTCCTTCATCACGATCACGTCCGGCGCTAGTGGTTCCGGCAGTGGCACTGTGAACTACTCTGTTGCTGCAAACACTGGCTCGCTCTCAAGAAATGGATCCATGACGATTGCAGGCTTGACGTTCAGCGTGTCTCAGGCCGGCGCTGGAGGCGCGTGTACAAACGCGATCCTTAATCCGGGATTCGAAACCGGTACGACACCGTGGACCATAAGTGGCCAGGTAACGCGCAGTACCGGAGCATTCCCACACAGCGGGACTGCCTACATGATCCTGAACGGAGTGAATAGTTCCAGCGGGACTCTGTTCCAAACAGTAACTGTTCCGACTAATGGTTGTACGAACCTGCGGTTCTGGCTAAACATAACAACCAACGAGGCCGCGGGGGCAGCAGTCTTCGATCGTCTCTTTGTTGAAGTGCGAAGTACGACGGGGACGTTGCTTGCAACGCTGACGACGTTTAGTAATCAGAACAGCGGCACGGCGGGAGCGTACGTGCTGAGAGGACCGTTCAATCTCAGTTCGTTCGCCGGACAGACTGTGCGGGTTCAATTCCGGGGCACGAACGACATAACGTTGCCAACGATATTCAGAGTTGACGACGTGTCGCTGCAGTAACGCGGCTTTGGTCAGACTTAAAACGGAGAGCGGAGGCGTTTCGATGCCTCCGCTCTAACCACATGCATCTCTGCGACTGCGAAAGGCGTTGCCCGCCAACCACCAATCAACACTAACTAGTGTGCGCGGTCTGAGCCGGCGACTTTTACAATCTTGTTGTAGACGCCCAGCAGCAAGAACGGTGATACCCACTCTCCGACGAACAGACTGGCCTTCTTTTTGCCCATTAACTGCAACAAAGCTGAAGCTCCAATAGAACCTACGGCAGCCCATAGAAAAACATCCGAAGGAATTTTGGCCGTGTGCTGTTCCATGGTTTTGGCCACTGTTCCTTCAGTGTGTTGTTGTGTACCCATGCCTCGTTGTTCGTGCAGGCCTTGACCCTGCATTGACGTAGTCATCTTATTTCCCCCCTGGTTCTCTCCGAACGCTAACTTCGGAAATCCGATTCCAATTCATTATCAGAGTCAGAAAAGTAAGACACACATCCGAGGAAGTCTGTACGGTCACGCACCGCTCGCGGCTCTCTGTTTCGCTGGGAGAGACAGCTCAAATACCCTGACCGCGCGTTACTCGAAACTCCAGAGATATCAAGACGGAAACAGAAAGCGTCTCGTTCGATACGGTCGTAGAGGCAGCGAAGGATTTTGGGAAGCGTTTGAGGCAATCGTTATTAGGACTGACATTCTGGATTCCAGCCTTGCGCATTAGAGTTGAGGAGTATCAGAGAGTCGTAGTTCTGGCGAACTATCTGCTTCGTCCTGCCGGAATAAGATTTCTGTTGAACCGGCGCGAGGAGATTTTTGTCACACTTAGTCAGGGGCGACTAAGAGTGGGAAATCGAGTGAGTTAACGCGCGCGCTCCGTGAAGTCACGCTGTTGTGCTTTTCGCGCCTGTTTGTGGCTTAATTGCCGCAAAATGCGCGCCCTTTTTCAGCTTACTTCATTCGCGTTTCTGCTCCTTCTTGTAACCCTCGTTGGTCGTGCCCAACAACCGTCACCAACGCCCGTTCCGGAACGCACGGGTCGCTCCTACTCCACACCCGATCTTCCGAAGACGCCTCCGCCACCCGGCCCACAAGCTCGTTCGCCACTGGTGTTTGCGGACATCACCGCGCAGAGCGGCATCAACTTCCGACACGCAGCTTCTAAAACATCGTTCAAGTATCTGCTCGAGACCATGGGCGGAGGCGTTGCCATTTTCGACTTCGATAACGACGGTCGCATGGATCTCTTCTTTACCAACGGCGCCGCGTTGAAAGATTCCATGGCGAAAGACGCCGTCGCCGACAAGAGCGAACCGAAGTATTGGAATCGTTTGTACCGTCAAAAGACCGACGGCACATTTACTGACGCTACTGAACGCGCCGGACTCAAGGGCTACGGTTACAGCATGGGTGTCGCCGCTGCAGATTACGACAACGATGGATTCGTCGATCTATTTGTTAGCGGCTACAAGGTGGACCATCTGTATCGCAATAACGGAGACGGAACGTTCACCGACGTCACTAAAAAGCTGCCTTACGATCAGAATGGATGGTCCACCAGCGCCGGTTGGTTTGATTACGACCGCGACGGCCGTCTCGATCTCTTTGTCGTGCGTTACATGGACTGGGACTTTGAAAGCGGCTCGATGTTTTGTGGTGGTCCAACGACGGCGTTGCGAGCATATTGCCATCCGGATAATTTCAAAGGCGCTGCGAACCTGCTCTTGCATCAACGCGCTGATGGGTCGTTTGAAGACGTAAGCAAGTCGTCGGGCATCGTCGATGCGGCCGGTAAAGGTCTCGGCGTTGCCTTCGCGGATTTCGATAACGATGGATGGACCGACGTTTTCGTTGCGAACGACAGCGTGCGCCAGTCTCTCTACCGAAATAAAGGTAACGGAACGTTTGAGGATATAGCGGTCATGTCGGGCGCCGCATACGACGAAGACGGACGAACGTATGCAGGCATGGGCGTCGACTGCGCCGATTACGATAACGATGGTTACATGGACGTCTTCATCACTACTCTGTCAAACGAGAAGTATGCGCTTTACCGCAACAACGGCGATCTTAGTTTTACTTACGCAACGAACACTTCCGGTGTTGGACAGATAACGCTGCTTTATTCGGGTTGGGGCGCGCGTTTTGTCGACGTGGACAACGACGGCCTTCGCGATCTGTTCGTGGCGCAGAGTCACGTGCTCGACACCGTCGAGAAGTCGACTACGTATTTGAAGTACAAGCAAGTGCCGTTGTTGATGCGCAACACGGGCAAAGGATTCGCGAATATCACGGCCACTGCCGGACCTGCATTCAACGCACCCATCGCGGCACGAGGCGCCGCGTTCGGCGATCTCAACAACGATGGTCATCTCGACGCCGTTATCGCGGTGCTGGACGAAGCGCCGCTGGTGTTGCGCAACATGGGAACGCCGAATCATTGGCTGGGAATTTCGTTGGCGGGATCGAAATCGAATCGGAGTGCCGTAGGCGCACGCGTGATTGTTACCAGCGTATCGGGGCAGAAACAGATTTTCGACGCGAGCTCTGGTGGGAGTTATCTATCGTCGAATGATCCGCGGATAGTTGTCGGCCTGGGAAATGCACGCGGCGTTCGATCGGTTGAAGTGCGTTGGCCCAGCGGTCGCGTGCAGACGCTGGCGAATCCGCAGATCGATCGATACCACCGCATCACCGAAACACAGTGACGTCAGCGCGTTCTGAGGACGATCACGCTTACTGAGTGCTTCGGTAGAGTCACAACAAAACTTCGCCCGCTCGCAATCGTTCGCTTTTGAATCGAGACCGCTTGTGGTTGCGAAAAGCTATTTGCTGTCGAGAGTGATGGTGCGGTGATGGTGTGTAGCTCGGCGCGCACCGCGGGAATCGTGCCCTGAAGAGTGATCGTTGTGACGAGTGAATTCTTCGGGTCGGTGTTCACGGCTTTGATGACCATCGTCCTGCCGTCAGCGGTGCGGGTTACCGTTGCGTCAAGCGAAGGGACGTTCGAGCCTTCGACAGAGGTATTGAAGGTCGGACTGCTTACGCTGCTTGCAAGGCGCACGTCGCCACGATGCGTGGCATAAAGCTGGTTCACCAGGAAGATCGGCGAAACGAAAACGTCGTGCCGGCCCGCCTGAATAATGCCGCCGGGCCAACCGTTAACGAGATCAGAAACGGCACTCATTTCCACGACGTCGCCGGATCGTTCGAACACATTCATCAGACGTGCGCCATAGAGTGCCGACTCCATCGAGTACTGACGATCGATCGGCAGATCGAGTCCCCATTCATTAATTGCCAACTTCACGCGGCCTGCCAATCCGAGCTCGCCTAACAACTGTTGCACCTGTCGATAGAAACGTTCGAAGAAGAGCGGACGCGCCATTAGGTTCAATGGATCGCCTTTGGTCTCACGCCGGCCGTAGTAGTGATGGATTGCGAGGTAGTCGATACTGGATCCGGCTGCGCGCAACACGGTGCGGTTCCAATTCATGTCGTTATCGCCGACGGCGATCAATTTGATTGAGGGATCGACTGCGCGCATCGCCTTCGCGTACCGGTTGTAGTTGCGAGCGTACGTCTCAGCGTCGGAGTGGCCACGCACCCAGTTGCCCCAGATCTCATTGCCAACTTCCCACAACTTGACGCCGAACGGAGATGGATGCCCGTTCGCCGCTCGCATCGCGCCGTATTTCGACGTTGCTGGTCCATTGCAGTACTCGACCCAGGCGGCAGCTTCCTCGACGGTTGCTCCGCGACCCTCGACATTGACCGTTATCGAAGGTTCGGCACCGACCGCGCGCGCGAATGTTACGAATTCATCGGTTCCGAAGTCGCCCGGCTCCGGTTCGTTTTTCCAGGAGAGGTTGGACCACGTGAGACGCTCGTCGCGCGGTCCAACACCCCACGACCAGCGGTAATCCTGGGCGACGTTTCCGCCGGGCCAACGAATGAAGGCCGGTTTTAGTAATCGGATCTGGTCGAATACATCGCCGCGTACACCACCGCGCGCCGCGTCGCCGGGCATCAACGACACTTGATCGATCCAAACGGTCCCTTTTCCCGGAAAAAGGATCGCGAGTCGCGCAAGCGGATCGCTTTGCGCCGGCTTCAGTGAAAACTGGTATTTGCGCCAGGAGTTTCCACGCGTTGGATTGATGTTTGCGGAAGCGTAAACCTGACTGTGGTCCAAATCAGATTCCAAACTGATTGTGATTGGTCCTTCATAATCGGTGATCCTAAGCCAGACGTAACCTTTGTATTCAATTCCCGCTCTTACAGGAACGCGCGGTTGATAAATTCCGTGACGTGGAATCACGCCGTCCCCAGCCTGAATGCGCAGTGAATGTTCCTTTCTTTGCGGCGGGTACGAAAACTGATCCTCCCAATGAAAGGCGAGTGCGTAATCATCGTTGCGATCGTCCGGATAACGCTCCCAGTTACGCGAGAGCCCGATAACGTTTGGCGGCTCTTCGAAGCTGCGGTTGCGTATTAACTCCGCGTGCAGTCCTCCTTTAATGCCCTCATACATGAATTCAAGAAACTGGCCGTAGAGCAGGGGACTGATGCGGTTTTCAACTTTGCTCGCGTCAATGGTGATCGACGCTTGTTGATTTGTTTGCGCTGCTACGACGTGAGGCTGCGTGAGAACAGCGAGCAGCAGGCAGAAAACTGTTAAGAGTTTTCTTGCCGTTACTTGTGCGGTTTCACAACTCACTTGGCTGGAATGTGGAGCACGGTAAACGAATACGGCATGAAGGTGTACTTAAACTCACCCTTCGGCACCGGCACCATTCGTTGGACCGGCGCAATCTTCGTTGGCTGGTCCAAACTATTTTCTGCCTTCAAGTCGGAGCTCTCCAATACAAACGCCGAACCTGTTATGCCGATTTCGTTGGCCCCGGCCAACGTGATGATCGCTTCACTCGGCGCGGAGCCCGTATTGACCACCTTCAGAATCACGTTCCCAATCTCATCCCCAACTGAGGCTGTCGCATAAAGATCATTGACACCGTTTTTTGTGGAGCCGTCCAGCAACACGGGCAACAGTCGCGTGCCCCGGTGCACACTGAACATTTTTTGGACGTAGTAGTTCGGCGTGCCGTAAGAGCGCAGGTTGTCGAACCAGATCAGGTTCGGTGTCCATTGCCACGCATCAACGTGCCCGAACAGCGGCGCATACGACGACATCTGCACGACGTCAGCATTACGTTCCAGTCCCGTGATGAACGCCGCTTCCGAGAGCGCACATTCCCAGTTGTTGCGATTGTCCGGACTTGCTATCGCGACACTCTGCGCCGCGTATTCACCGGCGAACACCTTCGGACCGGTGCGCGGATAACTATCGTAGCGTCCCGCATTTTCGCGGAACCACTTCGGCGCCGAGTAGTAATGTTCGTCAACCAGATCGGCTTTTAATCGCCGCAGTTGTTGCCAGAGATAGTCGAACCGTTCACCGTCCGGCGCCGGCCCGACGCTCGACACTAAAGCGATGTTTGGATACTTCTGCTTGAGCACCCGGGCAAAGACTTCGTATCGCTCAACGTACTGCGGCCCCCATTGTTCGTTCCCGATTCCGATCATCTTCAGGTTGAAAGGCTTGGGATGGCCCATCTCCGCGCGCTTTCGTCCCCATCTGGTCGTGACCGGAGCGTTCGCAAACTCAATCAAATCAATCGCATCCTGGATGTAATGATCGAGATCTTCGAGCGGCGCCAATTCGCTGGAGTTAAACTGGCACGCCATTCCGCAATTGAGAATCGGCAGCGGCTCCGCGCCGATATCTTCGCTCAGCAAAAAGTACTCGTAGTAGCCAAGTCCGAAGGATTGAAAGTAATCGGGTGTCAAACGCCAATTGAATTCGGTGTTCCAACGATTAATGATCAAACGGCGTTCTTCCAGATCTCCGATCGTTGTCTTCCACTGGTAACGTTGGTCCAACGTTCGTCCTTCGACGATGCAGCCGCCCGGAAAGCGCAGAAAACCCGGTTTCAGATCTTTCAGCAGCTTCACGAGATCAGTGCGCAGTCCGTTGGGCCGGTTCTGCCACGTGTCTTTTGGATAAAGAGACACCAGATCGACGTCGACTGCGCCGCCGCCCAGAAGAATGACGTTGAGTTGCGCTTTGCTGCTCGTAGTGTTGGGACGTACTGATGCGGTGTAAGTCTTCCATAGGTTCGTGAAACCTGCGACTTGTGCTTCACCGATTACGCGCCCGTTATCGACTAGTTCGACACGCACGGTTGGTGAACCGTCGATGCGGCGTGCCTTCACAGAGAACTGGTA
>JAICGQ010000265.1 GCA_025923035.1 Pyrinomonadaceae bacterium
AGATGGTCCGCCGCCGTTAGCACCTCCGCTGGCGGTAACTGGTGCTTGCAGTAGTCCTCAATCTGTTGTTGAGTCAAATGCGCCACAGTTTTTCTTTTGTCCTCGCAACCGGGGTCCCGGTGGGGTCTACTTTCATAAGTTGGCGAAAATTGTCGCGTATTACTACGCCATCAAATAAATCCTTTCAACCGCCGTGTCAGGCGTTCGCGCCCGGATTTACGGGCGTTTATCACCTGTTGTCGCGTCAACCCCAGCAACGCCGCGATTCGTACGTCTTCCAATGGCAACTCGTTCCACAACTGTGCAAAGCTTTCAGCCGTCATCTCGACCGCCGCTGCGAGTTGACGCACAGTGGCGATGCCCGTTGCCGGAAAAAGCGTGATGCAGCCGAAACCGCTGGACTCTTTCAAGTTCAGCAACAACGCCGCACGCTGATTTCGCGGAAGCTGCTCCAGCTCTTCCCACAGCCGCTGCAGAAACATCCGTTTCTCGATGCGCCACGCGGGATCGGGTTCCGCGACGTCCGGCACCGACGCAACTGCGTCGTCATCTTCAGCAAGCGATTCGATCGGCTGATCGCTGACTCCGAGCAGCGACGCCATCGCCGTAACTAGTTCGTCGAACTCAATCGGATGACGCACGTGATTGAAAATGGCAGCGATCGTGTCGGCGAGTTCCTGTGGCTTTGCTCCCTTAGGAGGCCTGATGTTGTGCGGCAATGTTTCGACCGCCAACGACCGACGCGGTTCAGTCGTCTTTTCGTTTTGCCACGCCGCGAAGCCCGCGACCAGTTGTCCTTCCGCGTTCTGCCACAAAGCGAAACCACGTTGACGAGTGACGAGATAATGAAGTCGATTCTTCAGCGCATGTCGTTCCGGAAACTGGCGTCGCATCCAACGCGCGCACGTGCGATGCGCGATGACGGCCGCCATCCCACGCAAGTCGGCGATCGGATGCCCGTTAGGTAACTTTCGAAACTTCTGCAACTGCGCGAGTAGTTGCAGCAACACTTCCTGATAGATGTCGTCGGCTTCAGCTCTTTGCGTAGCGCGATACGTACTCAAACGGAGTTTGAAACGAATGACGCCTTTGATCACCGGCTCCGCGTGGACGCTGATCAATTGCATCAGGAGATCGTCTGCATCATCGTCGTCGCCCTCACGAAGGAGAGGTTCGAGAAGGGCGTCGATCTTTACCGGCGACTCGTTCATTGGTATTAATTGATCTGTCCGTGGTATGGGAACACGGATCTCACGGATATTGCCAGTTTAAGTTCTCACTCTCAACCCACATAGGAGAAGACGACAATGACGAAACCAAAGAAAGGCGTGACGCGACGCCGTTTCCTCGAAGGAATCGGTCTCGCAGGAGGTTCCGCCGCGCTCTACGAAACGATGACGGCCATGGGCCTCATCAATGTACCCGAGGCGTGGGCCGGACCCCCACAGCTTCCTGCCGGTACAGGCAACGGCAAGAAAGTAGTGATACTCGGCGCCGGTATCGGTGGTCTAACTGCAGCCTACGAACTGCGCAATGCGGGTTATCAGGTCCAGATCATCGAGGTCACCGAGAGGGCCGGCGGACGCAATCACACCGGTCGTCGCGGGACCGTTCTCGTCGAAAAAACCGAAAGTGGCAAAACACTAAAACAGGTCTGCAAGTTTGACGAAGGCCTGTATATCAACTTAGGACCAGGACGCCTGCCGTATCACCATCGACGCGTGCTTCATTACTGCCGCGAACTCAACGTCGCGCTCGAAATCTACGTCATGGAAACGATGGCGAACCTGTTTCAGAGCGACAAGCATTTCGGCGGCAAGCCTAAGATCCGGCGCCAGATCGCGAACGACATTCAGGGTTACATCTCGGAGATGCTCGCGAAGGCCGTCAATCAAAACGCGCTCAACGACGAGTTGAGCGGCGACGATCGCAACCGGCTTCTGTGCCTGTTGAAGAACTTCGGCGATCTTGGCGAGAACAAAACGTGTGCGAAGTGCGGCAAGGAGAAATGCCAGAACTGCAACAAGACCTGCCAGGATTGTGTGGCTTGCGATCGCGACTGCGATACGTGCTTCAAATACAGCGGCTCGACGCGCGACGGTTGTGAGATCACCGTTTACAAACCTTGCGAACCCGGCGAGAAACTCGCGCTGAAGGAACTGCTGAGTTCGGAATTCTGGCGTTACCGGTTCTATCAATCGTTTGAATACGAATGGCAGCCGACGCTGTTTCAACCCGTAGGCGGCATGGACAAGATCGTCGACGGTTTCCTGCGGCGGATCGGAAGACTCATACAGTATGAAACCGAGGTTCTCAACATCGATACGCGCGACAACGGCGTCACCATCACCGTTCGCGATCTGAAGACCCGCGTTCGCCGCAACATCAGCGCCGATTACTGCGTCAGCAACATCCCGTTGCCGATCCTCAGCAAGATCAAGAACAACTTTGACGACGAGTTCAAGAAGGCGGTCGCAACGTGTGTTTACGATCCGACGTGCAAGTTGGGTTGGCAGGCCAACAGGCGTTTCTGGGAAGACAACAAGAATCAGATCTATGGCGGCATCAGTTACACCACTGATCCGATCACGCAGATGTGGTATCCGTCGTACGACTACTTCACGAAGAACGGCACGCTCACCGGGCTTTACAACTACGACCAGGATGCGATTGCTTTTGGCAACATGAGTCTGGAGGACCGCATCAAGGTGGCCCGCAAGGGAGCGGTCAAGTTTCATCCCGAGTTTGCGGACGACAAGCTGGTTCCGTCTGACAAGGCGATCTCGATCGCGTGGCAGAACATTCCGAACGAGGGTGGTGGTTGGGCCAACTGGGATCCCAACAGCGACGACCACGCAAAGGCTTACCGGCGTTTGCTGACGCCCGATCGTCGTTTCTACGTCGTCGGCGATCAGGTTTCACAACTGCCGGGCTGGCAGGAAGGCGCCATGGAGTCGGCCCAACACGTCGTCGAACAGATCGGCGGCCGTCGTAAGCTGATGGTGCCTCAGGATCTGCGCGCACCGAACACGCGTCGCCTGATCCACGGCCGCTCATAAAAAATCCTGTAATCCGTGTTTCCTCCGGGGCCGGAATAGCGTATGTTTCGTGCACCGGCGGAACACGGATTACACCATGGACGCATCCGACTCGCACGAACTGACCCAACTCCTGGCGGCCTGGAGCGACGGTGAGCAGGAAGCGCTCGCCAAACTGGCGCCACTCGTGCACGCGGAGCTCTATCGTCTCGCCAAGCGTTACATGAGCCGCGAGCGCGCCGATCACGTCCTGCAAACTTCTGCGCTGATCAATGAAGCTTATATTCGTCTGATTGACTGGAAGGCCGTGCGCTGGCAAAACCGCGCGCACTTCTTCGGAGTTGCGGCGCAGATGATGCGCCGCATTCTCGTCGACTTCGCGCGTCAACGTCCGCGCGCTGACAAAAACACGGAAGTCCAGCAACTGTCACTCGACGAAGCGATGACGCTTACGATAGGCAATGATCCGGATCTGCTGGCACTCGACGAAGCGTTGAAGAGTCTCGCCGAAATGGACGAACGCAAGAGCCACATCGTCGAGTTGCGTTTCTTCGGCGGGCTTAGTGTCGACGAGACTGCCGAAGTGATGAAGATCGCGCCGATCACGGTGATGCGCGAGTGGAACAAAGCGAAAGCGTGGCTGTATCGAGAGCTCAGCAGTAAATAACTGATGGACCCTCAGCTCTGGAAACAAGTTGACGAGCTGTTTGAAAAGGCGTTGGACCAGCCGCCGGAACTCCGCAAGACCTACGTCGCCGAAGCCTGCAAAGGCAACGCGATTATCTACGAGGAAGTATTGAGCCTGCTTGACGCGCAAGCGAAAGCCGTCGAGTTCATGGAAGGCTCAGCGATGTCAGCCGCCGCGGGCGCGCTGGCCCACGAACTCACAACGGTCGCCACCCTCATCGGCAAAGAACTCGGAACCTACCGGATCGAGAAACTCCTGGGCGCAGGAGGCATGAGCGAAGTCTACCTGGCCCATGACAACAAACTCGATCGCCTGATCGCGCTGAAGATCCTGCCGTGGCATTTTCTCGCCGAGGCGGATCGAATCGCACGTTTTCGCCGTGAGGCCCGCGCGCTGTCTTCACTTAATCACCCGCATCTGATCACGATCTACGAAGTCGGCGAAGCAAACGGCCTGCACTTCATCGCGATGGAGTATGTCGAAGGCCAGACGCTTTCATCGTTGCGATCTAAATTGAGTCTGAAAGAGAAACTGTCGATCGTGAGTCAGGTGGCAGAAGCGTTGGCGGCGGCCCACCAGTCGGGCGTTGTGCATCGCGACATCAAGCCGGACAACGTGATGGTTCGTGTCGACGGTTACGTCAAGGTCGTGGACTTCGGCCTGGTCAAACTGATGGAGATCGCGTCCGGAAAGCTTGATGCCGCAAACACCGAGCTGGGCGTCGCGATGGGCACACTCTCGTACATGTCGCCGGAACAAGCGGCGGGCGAACCGATCGATCACCGCACCGACATCTGGAGTCTTGGCGTTGTTGTTTACGAGCTCGTCACCGGACAAAAACCTTTCGGCGGAGATTCGCGGCAGGCCACCATCAACGGCATTCTCTCAGAGGAGCCTGCCGCACCCAGTGAGCTGAATCCGACTCTACCTGCCGAACTGGACCAGGTGCTCAACAAAGCACTCGAGAAAGATCGCGAGCTTCGTTATCAAACTGCATCAGACTTCCGCGCCGACATTCGTCGCGTGCTGCGCACGATCGATTCATCGCCGTCGTCGAGCGCTTCCGGTCGGACACGAGCACGCGTGACGATCCCATCCAGATCTTACTTCTTTTGGCCGATCGCGCTTATCAGTGTGATCATCGGAACGTCGCTCGTGTGGCAGCTCATTAAACCGAAGACCACGCCGGGGCCCGATTGGACGGCCGCCTCGCGGCTGCAACTCACGACGCAACCCGGCGAGGAGGTCTACCCGTCGCTTGCTCCGGACGGCCAGAACTTCGTCTACGCGAGTAACGAGAACGGCAACTTCGATCTGTTTGTGCAGCGAGTCGGCGGCAAGAACGCTCATCCGCTCACGCCCAACACTCCTTCCGACGACACTCAGCCGGCGTATTCGCCGAACGGCGAACGCATCGCGTTTCGCTCCACTCGCGAACCTGTCGGCATTTACGTGATGGAACGCACCGGCGAGAACGTCAGATTCGTAACCGACAACTGCTATAACCCTGCGTGGTCGCCGGACGGTAAAGAGATCGTTTGCAGCACTCATAGTCATCCTATCCCGGCAACGAGGAACACCCGGCCCGCCTCGCTGTGGATCGTCGACGTCGAAAACGGTAACAAGCGGATGCTTTGTGAGAACGATGGGATGCAGCCGTCGTGGTCTCCGAACGGCCATCGCGTCGCGTTCTGGTTCAATCCGCCGTCGGCAGGTCGCAGCGATATCGCAACCGTTGCGCGCGACGGTGGTGAAGTTGAAGTCATCACCAACCACGCCTCCACAAACTGGAACCCCGTTTGGTCACCCGACGGGAAGTTTCTCTATTTCGCGAGCGATCGCGGCGGCAGTATGAGTTTTTGGCGCGTCGCGATCGACGAGCAGACGGGAAAAGTCCAGGGTGAACCGGAACCGGTTTCCACTCCTTCTACTTTCAACCGGCACTTAAACTTTTCCCTCGACGGCCGTCGACTCATTTACGTGCAGACGGACCAGCGCGCGAATATTCAAGCGATCAAGTTCGATCCGAAAACCGAACGAACTGTCGGCGACACGTTTTGGGTCACGCGCGGCGATCGCCAGATCGCGCGACCTGAACTGTCGGACGACGACCGTCGTTTCGTGATGCGCGTGCCGCGTCGCACGCAGGACGACATCGCCGTAGTTAATCGCGACGGCTCGAACTGGCGCGATTTGACGAACGATAAGTTCTTCGATCGTTATCCACGCTGGTCGCCGGACGGACGGCACATCGTTTTCACGTCGGATCGCAGTGGCCGCTATGAGATTTGGTTGATGGACGTCGATGGGTCGAGTCTTCGTCAACTCACGTTCGACAGTCCCGGCGATACGACGTTTCCGCTCTTCTCGCCTGACGGTTCGAAGATCATCTTTCATGACAACTTCGTGAACAAGATTTTCAACGTCAACGAGGAGTTTAGTAAGCAAACGCCGCAACTGCTGCCGACACCGGAGGCGGGCAGAAGGTTTGTTGCGTGGGACTGGTCACCGGATGGTAAGAAGTTGATCGGTACGATGAGCCGGCCGCCACTCGAGATCGCGGTTTTTTCGTTTGAGACGAATCGCTACGAAATGTTGCTTCCGTTTTCCGGCAGTCCGATGTGGTTACCGGACAGCACGCGTTTTGTTTTCTTCACGCCGGCGAAACTGTTTGTCAGCGATATCGTGAGCAGGAAAACGCGTGAGATTTTCACGTCGACTGACGGCGAGTTACGCAGTGTGGACGTGTCGCGCGACGGGACGATGCTTTACTTCGCGGTTTACACGTCGGAGAGTGATATTTGGTTGTTGGACTTGCAGTAGCTCTCGCGTTAGCGAGTCAATCGCGCGGCGTCGCACTGTTTGATGATCTCGTTGCGAAGTTGGTCGACGTCTGGACCACGATCGAGCACCGCGCGTGAGGACGAGGGAATCGCGCGTGCTGCGTGTCGTTCGAATCGTTTGCGCAGGTCTTCGTAAGTGGCGCCCTGGTGGCCGATGCCGGGCGCAAGGATCAGCGACTGCGGCAGTCGCTCCAGTGTCGGAAGGAGGTCGTTTTCGATCGTCGCGCCGACTACGGCGCCAACTGGACCGATATCGGTACCGCTCGTCTGCTCGTTGAACTCGGTCATCATGTCGGCGAGCGAATCGGCGACGGTGCGACCGTCTTTCAACACCGCATTCTGCAGCGGAATTCCTTCCGTATTCGACGACCGCACAACCACGAACACGCCCGCGCCTGCGTCGACGGCGTGCGTCAACAAAGGCTTTAAGGCACCGAAACCGAGATACGCGTGCGCCGTCATCGC
>JAICGQ010000266.1 GCA_025923035.1 Pyrinomonadaceae bacterium
CACAACGTTACGCGCCGATTCTTCTTCTAACTATTCAAAATATATATATGAAGATCTAGTAGTAGTAGTAGGGCCTGTGGATTTGTGAATAACTGCCCTAAATCTAACATTCCAGCTTACTTAACCGTCCACAGCGGCCTGTGAAAAGCTGTGGATAAGTCTGGTCGATCTTCGGAAAAATCGGATTGTCACAAACATTAACACATTTCCACAAAACATCCTCTGTGGATTGTGAATAAAATCTTTTCGCTGCGCTAGGGTTGCAACGATTCGGATAGTTCCGTGATGAGTCGTTGCAGCGTTTCGTCTGTTGCAACGAGCGATTCGATCT
This sequence comes from Pyrinomonadaceae bacterium, assembly GCA_025923035.1. Lineage (GTDB taxonomy): Bacteria > Acidobacteriota > Blastocatellia > Pyrinomonadales > Pyrinomonadaceae > PSRF01. The sequence goes on from JAICGQ010000266.1 coordinate 332, forward strand.
TCTCAACGGAATGAATCACGGTCGTGTGATGCTTGCCGCCGAACGCGCGTCCAATCTCTGGATAACTGTGTTTCGTTAAGTGCTTGCACAAGTACATCGCAACCTGCCGCGGGTGCGAAATGTGGCGTGCATTGTTTTTCGAGATCAGTTCTTCGCGAGTCAGTTTGTAAGTCGAGGCCACCAACTTTTGAATCTGTTGAATCGTAACGGCCGTCGACTCTTCTTCTTTAGCGATGTTTCGTATCGCGTCCTGGGCAAGACTCTTCGAAATCGGTTCGCCTCGAAGCGACGATATCGCGATCAAGCGCACCAACGATCCTTCCAGTTCGCGCACGTTGCTCTTCACGCGGCCGGCGATGAACATCGCAACATCATCCGGAATGCTGACGCCGATCAAATCGCCTTTGCGTTTGAGTATCGCGATTTTCGTTTCGAGATCCGGCGGCTCGAGGTCCGCAATCAAACCCCACTCGAAACGAGAATGTAATCGTTCTTCAAGTGTTGGGATCTCACGTGGCGGACAGTCGGAACTGATGACGATCTGTTTCTGCTGATCGTAAAGAGCGTTGAACGTGTGAAAGAACTCTTCCTGCGTTCGCTCTTTTCCGGCCATGAACTGGACGTCGTCGATCAATAACACGTCGACCGAACGATACTTCTCGCGGAAACTCTGCGTCTTATCGTAGCGGATCGCGTTGATCAGATCGTTCATGAAGCGTTCTGACGAGATGTAACAGAGTTTGAGATGCTGGTTGCGAGATTTGATCGCGTGACCACACGCATGCATCAGGTGTGTCTTGCCCAGTCCGACGCCGCCGTACAAGTAGAGAGGGTTGTAAGTTCGTCCAGGCGCTTCTGCGACGGCCAGCGACGCAGCGTGCGCAAACTGATTACATGAACCAACGACGAAACTATCGTAAGTGTACTTAGCGCTGAGCGAAGGCTCCGGATGTTGTATCGGAGATAGATCTTGGTCTCTCACAACGGCGACGGCCGCAGCAGCAGCGCCAACGGTCGACCCTACCGCAGTATCGTTAAGTTTAGGTGTTTCGGAAATCTCGGCCGGCGGTTCGTCGCGCCAATCAGTTCCTTTGCCGATCACCCAATCGACCGAATAGTCTGCCAAATGGAGGTCGTTTAACGAGTCCGTCAGGACGCTGGCGTAATGATTGACCACCCAATCTTTTACGACCTGGTTTGGCGCGCGCAGGTTGATGACGTGTTGAGAACTGTCGAGGCTTTCAAACTGGATTGGTGAAAACCACGTCTCAAAAGTCTGTTGATTGAGTCGGCCTTTGAGTGAGTGAAGTATTCGGCCCCAAACGTTAGTCTCTACAGAAGTGTTCATCAGTAAAACCGTGGAGGGAAGGCTTCAATTCGATTAAAGCCCACGTAACAGAACCGTACGCATTCGCATCCGGCGCCATCCGACGAACTCTAACTGTCCTGTCCCCTGTTCCTTACCTGTCAGCGCCCAAACGGGCAAAGCCGGAGAGTTTTCCACAACGATTTCCACAGCCCGTGGAAAAAACTGCATCCGGTTAAAGTAAAGCTTTAAAGTCTTTTGCTTTCAACTGTTTACAGGGTGGTTGCTTTAAAGGCGAGCGGAGACTAACACAGAACTTTCGCTTCGATCAAGGGACGCAGACGAATAAAACACCAGACCACGAACAGCCGGCGATCATGCCCTGATGTTCGCGCCGCAGAGCATCAATCCCATACAAAATTAAACTCGCGGTCAGGTGTTAAACGTCCTCCGTTTCTTGACATAAACTCAACGGAAGATTAGTCTTGCCGTTTTCGTTTTGAGGGAGAATTCATCACTATGTCGAAACGCACTTTTCAACCGAACAACCGTCGTCGCGCAAAAACGCACGGCTTCCGCGCGCGCATGGCGAGCAAGAACGGACGCCTGGTGTTGAAGCGACGCCGCGCCAAAGGAAGAAAGCGACTCACGCCTTCGCATTACTGAAGGTCTCTCGCTTTTCGGCATGCGTAATTATTTGCGAGACAGCCGAGAATTCCAACACGTCTACAGGAACGGCAAACGCTACGACGGCGTATTCATCACAGTATTTGTTATTGAGAATCAGGGTTTGCAACACCGTCTCGGAGTGACGGCGTCCAAAAAGGCTTTGGGTAAGGCGGTGCAGCGGAACCGGGCGAAGCGATTGCTTCGCGAAACATTTCGATCGAATGAGCCGTCGTTACGCGCGCTCTCGAGAAACTATGATTGGGTTCTAAACGCCAAGGCGGCAGTACTGAAGGAGAAGGTTCATGCGCCGGGGCGAGAGTTAGCGGGAATTATTGAAAAGGTATTCAGGTTGGAAACGCGCGACGTTCCACGGTAAGCGGTAGTGGTGTGAAGAGCATTCTGATCTCATTTCTCAGGTTTTATAAGTTGGCGATATCACCACTCCTACCTCCTTCGTGCAGATTCGTCCCCACTTGTTCGGAATATGCGGTTGACGCCATTTCACGTTACGGAGCCCTGCGTGGAACCGCACTGGCCGCGCGTCGAATACTCCGTTGCCATCCATTCAATCCGGGCGGTTACGATCCGGTCAAATAGTCCGGTTAGGTGAGGCCCGTGCGATTGGTCAGTTGAATTCGTATCGTTAGTACCAGATGCAACAAAAGAGACTTTTAATAGCTTTAGTACTCTCCTCCACGATCCTGCTTGCGTGGAGTTATTTTTTCCCCCCGATTAAGCAACCGCAGAACACCCAGCCGGCAGCGTCACCGGCGCCGACAACGGTTGTCGGATCGGGTTCGGCGACAACGACTCAAACTCCTAGCGCCACTCCGGCAACGTCGGCGCCGCTCCCGATCGCCAATGTAACCGCGGCGCCGAAGCGAACGATCACCGTCTCGACACCGCTTTACAGCGCGAAATTCGAAACGCTGGGCGCCGAGCCGGTTAGCTGGATCATTATCAAGAACAAGATCAGTCAAACACCGATCTACTCCGTTAAGGGAAGAAAAGAAGACAAGATCCCGCTCGAGTTGATCGCGCCTGAAGGTCTGCAGCGACAACCGCGGATGGTCCCACTGCAGTTGCACACGGGTGATGCAGCGCTCGATGAAGTGTTGCGTGCGGCGACGTATCGAGTCGAAGGCGTCGATAGTGCTGAGGGCGACGTCACGATCGAACTGACGGAGAAAGAGAAGAAAGAGCTGACGTTTGTCTACGAGGATTCTAATCAGGTTCAGGTTAGAAAGACGATAGCTTTCGACGCCGAGCGCTATGAAACTGATATGGCGGTTTCGGTTAGGCGCGGCGACCAGGCGATCCCGCAGGTGAAAGTCGCCATTGGACCAAGCATCGGCGATCAGGGGGTTGGCTATCACACGTTTTATTCAGTTGCGCCGGAGGCAGTCGCGGTCGCGAACGGCCAGATTGAGCGACATCTTGCGGCGTCGATAAACGGCAACAGCAGCAGCCCGGACAAGCTTGTCCTGAATGGTCCAATCGATTGGGCGGGCGTCGCGGACACGTATTTTGGCATGGTCGCTGTTCCGCCGCAGCGGACGGAAGGACTCGAATATCGCACTACGGCTTACGAGCACAAACATGAGGGCGCGGCGCCTGAGAAGCGATTTCTGATCACGGCGTACGTGCCGATTCCGGCGGACGGCTCGCGGTCAATTATTTATTCTGGTCCAAAAGATCACTATCTGCTCGAAGAGGCGAGTGGGCACGTCACCGGGGTCGTCAAACGAGATGTCGATCTCGATGGATTGATCGACTACGGCTATCTCGCGTGGCTTTCGCGTCCGTTGGCAGTACCAATCCTTCAGGCGATTACGTATTTGTTCAAAGTCACGGGCAGTTATGGTGTCGCGATCATTCTCTTCACGATCGTGATCTACTCGCTCTTCTTCCCGTTGAAGTGGCGTTCGTCCAAGGCGATGAAGAAAGCGGCGAAGCTGGCGCCGAAGATGAAAGAGCTGCAAGAGAAGATCAAAGGACTAAAGCAGAACGATCCGCGTTTGAAAGATCTGCAGATGGAGCAGCTCCGTTTGATGAAGGAAGGCAATCCGCTAGGCGGATGTTTGCCGCTGCTCATTCAGATGCCGTTTCTGTTTGCGCTGTATCGCGCGATCACGATCTCCTTGGATTTTCGCCAGGCGAGTTTTTTGTGGATACCTGACCTGTCGGCCGCAGAACCTTATTTAATTCACATCCTCCCGATCCTGATGACGGGAACGATGGTGATACTGCAACTCGTCACGCCGGCGCCGTCAGCGGATCCGTTGCAGCGCAAGATGATGGCGATCGGTATGCCGATTTTCATGCTCTACATTTTGTGGAGCGCGCCTTCGGGCTTAGTTCTTTACTGGTTGGTTGGTAATATTGTCGGGTTCAGTCAGCAGTTCCTGATAAATCATTGGACCAAGGACGACGACAAGGTTCCGGAGCCGCCGCCGAAGGGGCCGCCGAAGCGGAAGAAGAAGAATCCGGATCCAGTGCCGTCAGGGTCGTAAGAGTGAATCATGAGTGAGGCTACTCAACAGGCAGCAGAGTTTCTCGAAAACGTCTTCGACATGACGGGTCTGCAACTGCGCGTGAAAGTGAAGCAGGCCGTCAGCGGTGAAGTGCTGGACATCGAAGGCCATGATGCCGAGCTGCTCCAGGCGCAGACTGGCGAATTACTCGAAGCGTTGCAGCATTTGATTAATCAGGTGTTCGGGCGGAGCCTCGCTGCTGGAGAGCGACTTGTTTGCGACGTTCACGGATTTCGCGCGACGCGCGAAGCCGAGCTGCAAACGATGGCGAACTTCGCCGCGAATCGCGTGCGACAGTCCGGCGTCGCGTTTACGTTTGAGCCGATGAGCGCGAATGAAAGACGCATCATCCATCTGACACTCGCGGACGCGCCGGATCTTTCAACGGAGTCGATCGGCGAAGGCTACGAGCGGAAGTTGAGAATCAGTCCGAAGAGCGCCGCCCGCCCCAGTTAATCGGTCCCGTTATTTAACGTCCCCTCCCGAAGCGTTTCGTTTCACAACTAAGGATGAGCACGATCGTCGCACTGTCCACTCCAAGAGGCCGCGGCGCTCTCGCTGTGATCCGTCTGAGTGGTCCACTCGCGATGAATATCGCCACGCAGATGGCCGAGATCGGTTTGCGAGACATCGAACCGCGAAAGGCGAAGCTCACAAAACTCCTTCGAGAAAATCAGATCATCGATGAAGTCATTCTCACGTGTTTTCTTGCGCCGCACTCGCTAACGGGTGAAGACGTCGTCGAGATCAGTTGTCATGGATCGCCGGCAGTCGTTCGCCAGATCGTCGATCGAACGTTGGAACTCGGCGCGGTGTTGGCTGGTCCAGGTGAGTTTACTTTGCGAGCTTTGTCGAATGGGAAGATCAACCTGGCCCAGGCAGAAGCGATTCGCGATCTGATCTCCGCTCAGACCGATGCGGCGGTGAAACAAGCGGCCCGACAAATGAATGGAGAATTGTCGAATACGCTTGGTCCATTCGCAGAGAAGTTGGTGGAAGTGATCGTGTTGCTCGAATCGGCGCTCGAGTTTGTTGAAGACGATCTACCGGCGCCGCGTGTCAATGAAATTGAAGACGTACTCTCAACTGTGATCACCGGGGTCGAGAATTTGAGTTCGAGCTTTAGTGCCGGACGTCTGCTTCAGGATGGGGTGCGGGTGACGATAACGGGTCGTCCGAACGTTGGTAAGTCGAGTCTGTTCAACAGTTTAGTAGCGCATGAGCGAGCGATCGTAACCGAGATTCCGGGTACCACGCGCGACACTCTGTCCGAGGCCATCGACCTTGGTGGTATACCCGTGATCCTCACGGATACCGCCGGCGTGCGCGAAACGAGCGATGGAATCGAGACGCTTGGGATCGAACGCACGCATCGAGCACTGAGCGACGCAGACCTCGTGCTCGTCGTGCTCGACGGCGCTGATCAGGTTGGACCAGCAGATCGGGATTTGTTGAGTCGCACGGCGGAGAGTCGCCGCCTCGTCGTGATGAACAAGAGCGATCTGCCGTCATTCCACGGCGTGAACAGTTGTCTTGGAGAGGCGCAAACTATTAATGTGTCAGCACGGACTGGCGAAGGTCTCAACGCCCTGCGCATGGCGATGCTCGAGAGCTTGAATAGCGCGGGAGTTGAAAACCAGGGGCTATTGATTACCAACGTGCGGCACTACGACCTCTTGTGTCGCACGAAGGAGCAACTGGAGTTGGCCCAGGCCGCTTTTCGCGATCGGCACAGCGAGGAACTGGTGCTGGTGCCGTTGCACAATGCTTTGAAGTACCTGGGGCAGATTACGGGCGAGACGACGACGGAAGATATTTTGTCGGAGATCTTTGCGACGTTTTGTATCGGGAAGTAAGAGATGTCGTTCGACGAAGTTTTTAATGTGATTGTCATTGGCGCCGGGCACGCCGGGTGCGAAGCTGCGTCTGCAGCCGCGCGGCTTGGGGCTGAGACCGGGCTGATCACTCTGAATCTCGACCTGGTCGGGCAGATGTCGTGTAATCCGGCCATCGGCGGGATCGCCAAAGGCCATCTCGTTCGGGAGATTGATGCGCTCGGCGGAATCATGGGACGCGTCATCGATCGTACGGGTATTCAGTTCCGGCTGTTGAACCGATCGCGCGGACCCGCCGTGCAGTCGCCTCGCGCGCAAGCAGATCGCATGCGTTATCGCGCCGAGATGAGGCGCAC
>JAICGQ010000267.1 GCA_025923035.1 Pyrinomonadaceae bacterium
CAAGCGAGAGACCGGCGATCGTCAGGACCGGATTGAGTGCAGGTCTGACCGCGTGGCGAAAGATCACGGCACTCTCGCTTAAGCCTTTCGCACGTGCAAGCTTGATGAAATCCTCCCGCATCGTCCGCTGTAATTCGCCATAAAGCTGCGCCAGAAAAACCGAAATCAGCGGTGCCGACAGGGCCAACGCCGCCAGCCAGAATAGAACCGCCGAAGAGCTGTCCATGGCAGACGAAGTCAATCGGACGGATATTACGAGCGCGACGAGCGCGAGGACGATCCGCGGGGTCGAGGCTGTCACAAGGATCAACAAGTCGATGAATGCAGCTATCGTCGTTGATTTGTATCGCACGCCGATGAGGCTTAGCGGCACGGCAAGTGTAAGTGCGATTGCAAAGGCGGCAGTCCCGAGCAGAAATGTACTTACCGAACGCGTCCATACGAGGCCGCTTACCGGCGCACGAAAGTATGTCGACTCGCCCAGGTCTCCCGTGGCCGCGCCGGAAAGCCACCGAAAATACCTTACCGGAAGTGGTTGATCGAGACCATAAACGCTGCGAAGGCGCTCGATCGTCTCCTCTGAGATCTGCGGGTTATCTCGCAGCTGCGTCAGGGCGTCGCCCCCTGCGAAACCGAGTAATGCGAACGTCACTGCCGAAACGATCAGTATCATCATGAGCCCTTGCAGACATTTTCTCAGCAGCAACTTGATCATTCTCGCCTGTTGTGAGGAACGCCCGCGTGCGGTCTACGGCTATTCCTCACTATTGTTTTTTGATCTACAAAATAAAAATTCTTACACTCTCAACAGTTTACTCCTTCGGATTTCGGCTTCCCTAACTTGCTGCCCGGAGAATAGCATCATGCGGCCGTTCACATACGTTCGACTCGCTGTTTTTCTTTTGCTTCCCCTTCTGCTTTCGTGCCGGCAACCGCCCGCATTAAACACTGCGACAGGCACCGCAAAACCCGAACAACGAAGAATCGGCACACGGGGCGGGAAGTTGGTCTATCGTGTATCTTCACCGCCCAAGACATTCAACTATCTTCTCGCAAACGACGAGCCGTCGATCGTAGTGGCGTTCTTCCTGCTGAACAGCCGGCTGGTGGAGTTCGATCATTCGACGCAAACTTATGTGCCCGGCCTCGCGGAAGCGTGGACCACGGGCCCCGATCGCCGTTCGGTCGACATCAGGCTTAGAGAGGGCCTCAAGTTTTCGGACGGGCAACCTCTAACGAGTAGTGACGCGGCGTTCACGCTGGAGGCTATTTACGATGAGCAGAACAACGCAGAGGTATTTCGTGACGCGCTCCTTATCAACGGCAAGCCAATATCTGTAAAGGTGATCGATGACCGAAATCTTCAGTTTGTGTTTCCTGAAACGATAGCGACCCCTGACAATTACCTCTATAACATTGCCGTACTGCCCAGAAATGCTCTCGAAGTCGATGAAAAAGCGGGCCGGCTTTCCGAGGCGTGGAAGATAACGGCGCCGCCGACCTCCGTGGTCACGAGCGGTCCGTTCGTTGTCGCGTCAGCAGCGGCCGCCGAACGGATCGTCCTCAAACGCAATCCCTATTATTGGAAACGTGACGCACAGGGAACACAACTCCCCTATCTTGATGAACTGACCCTCGAGGTAGTGCCCGATGCGAATCAGGCACGGGTCGGGTTGGACCAGGCCACAATAGATATCGTGGACCGTATACGCCCGACGGATTACGCTTCGCTGCTGAATGCAGGCGGAGCCGTGAGAGCCTTCGATCTCGGTCCGAGTCTTGGAGTCGATTACCTTTGGTTCAATCTGAACCCGTCCAGGCCGGACGGCACGCGGAGGAATCCGGCCAAGCTCGCATGGTTCTCGGATGCAAGGTTTAGAAGGGCGGTTTCAATGGCGATTGACCGCGACTCGATCGCCAGGTCGACCCTTCGGGGGTTGGCAACGCCGCTCTACGGCGTTGTGTCGCCGGCGAACCGAACCTGGGCCAATCCGGATCTACCGAAGATCGCGTACGACCTTGATCAAGCAGCTTCGCTGCTGGAAGAAGCTGGTTTCACCAGGCGCGGAGCCGCCGATGCTCCGGAATTGGTTGATGCGCAGGGTAATCGCGTCGAGTTCTCGCTGCTGGTTCCCGCTGAGAACGAACCCCGCAAGCTGATAGCCGCAGTGATCCAGGAAGACCTGGCGAAACTCGGCATAAGAATGCAGGTCGTGCCGATCGAGTTTGCCGCTGTCACGAACGCCTGGACCAAGTCCTATGAATACGATGCGATACTGCTCGGTCTTTCGCTGACGGACCTTGAGCCATCAACCTACGCCAACCTGTTGCTGAGCAGCGGCGAAGCGCATCAATGGAGGCCGAATCAAAAGTCGCCTTCGACCGAATGGGAAACGAAGATCGATGAGCTTTTCGCCGAGCAGGCCCGCGAGTCCGATCCTGAAAAACGGAAGGTGAAATTTCACGAGATCCAGCGAATCATGGCAGACGCGTCGCCTGTCATCACGATCGTCGCGCGCCACGTTGTTTCGGCGGCGAACGCACGCGTCGGAAACTTTTCACCGAGCCCGATATTCCCTTACTCGATGTGGAATGCGGAGGAGCTTTTCATCAAACAATGAGAGCTTTGCCTCAAACTCGGATCTGTAAGGACGAAATTGTAGGGGCGGCCCTCCGTGGCCGCCCCTCGTTATATTGCGCTGATCGCGGCATAGAGCCCGACCATCGTCATTGTCCCTGTTCACTTTTGATGGTGAAATCGACCGCCTTCGTGACGTCGCCGCGAATACGGAATATATAGTTTCCGCGCGCAAGGTTACTTAGTTCGATCTTATTGTCTTCTGCAATTGCGATCAGGTTCCCATTTGCATCCAGCAGCTCGAAATAGATCCGCTGGTTTCCGTGGTTCTGGTTGATCTTCGCATCGAGCCCGTGACGTCGAAGCGAAAAAGGAATCTCGACTGACGATTGCCCTGGCAGGATCGTACCCGAGTAGCGCTCCCTGAAGTCGTCATCTGGAGTTGGTGACGGATCAGGTGACGGAGTGGGAGTAGGTGTGGGAGTAGGCGTGGGGTTAGGAGTTGGTGTAGGTGTCGGGTCGGGCGAGCCTGGAGCGATGTCAAAGCTCGAGCCGGTTCCCGAATCGGCGTTCAGGAGAAGGCCGCCCGACAGCGATGAACCAATAAGTATTTGAGCTTCGGCCTGCGTGTTCGTCGAGGTCGTTCCGAGGACGTCTTGCGCGACCGCGGCGTTCACTTTTTCAAGACCGAGCCTGATCGTGATCTCATTGCCGTCAATTGCACCGAAGTCCGCCGCGCCGATCGTCTCCTGATTTTGCGTACCCGTAGCGAGGGTCGTGATCTTCCCGTACTCGTATGTGACAGCGGTCTCGTCGACCGATGCGGTGACGAAAACCTCGACCGCGCCGAATGCAGACAAGAGCGTCCACCGCATGTTCGGCGTGCGGACCGATGCGTCGGTGACTCTCAGCCGGTAGACTATCTGGTTTGCGACGGGATCGTATTTGAAATAGGCAGCACGAATATCCTGTGCGGTGGTACCAATCTGATCGTCCGGACTGTCGACGATCTGCGGCGCGTTCGGGTCGTCGGACGGAAACAGGTTTGCCGGATGTGGCACCCCCGTTAGCGACATCGCGGCACGCACGGCGTTGTGCGCATCGACATAGCCAGCGCCGACCACGCGTTCCTCGTAGGGCATCGGCGTTGCTGTCTGCCGAAGCAGCGTTACGATCTGGTCGGGTGTCAGCAGCGGATTTGCCTCGAGCATCAGGGCGACGATCCCTGAGACCTGAGGCGTCGAGAAACTGGTTCCCTGTGACGTCGTGTAGTACGGCAGGTACGCGGGTGGGATCGTCGAGAGGTCGTTCGCACCTACAAAGATCGGGATGGTGCCCGCGATATTCGTCACGCCCGGAGCCTTCGAGCGGGCACTCTTAATATCGACTCCCGAGCCGGTGATGTCCGGCCGCAAATTCGGAGCAACTGCAGGATCAGCAGGTTGGCCGGACGTATCGCTGCCCGAGCCGTTGTCGTTGCCACGTGATGAAAATCCAGCCGGCGTACCGAGGCCCTGCTTCTCAGCGGCCGCGACCGAGATCACCCATGGAGCGACCGAGAACGGATTGATCATGTCCGGAGCGTCGCCGTCGTTGCCTGCGGCGAAAACGACCGTGATATTTCGGTCGTGCATCATACGCGTGGCCGTATTGATCGGGTCGTTCGGATCGTAAGGATTATCCGCAAGCGTGGTCCCCCACGAGTTGTTGCAGACGCGGATGTTGTAGCGAAATTGATTTACAAGCGTGTAATCCATCGCTTGAATGATCGCGTAGGTCGTGAGTCCGACATCATTACCTGCACGTATACCGATCAATTTCGCACCGGGCGCCATTCCCTTGTATAGACCAGCCGATGCAGCGCCAGTGCCTGCCGTTACGGCTGCTCCGAAGGTTCCGTGTCCGCCCTCGACGTCCGTTATCGGCATGTTCTCGACGGGTACAACAGGAAGAAATCCAGCAGGCGGCTCGACCGGGAGATCAGCGGTCGCGAAATAGACGTTCTGGATTACGTTCTGCCCCATCTGCAGATCGGGATGAGTCCCATCAATGCCCGTATCGATGTATGAAACGCCGATGTTCTTGCCTGTCACCGGCAGTCCGTTATTGAGCGCTGTCACCTGACTGTCGCGGATGAGATTCTCGATACCCGTAATCGTCCGGCCTTCCAGATCCAGCAGGCGAAACGTGCGATTGGCGTAAAGCGATCGAACGCCGGGCTTTGCCTTCAACGCATTGAACTGTGTCCGGTTGATCGACGTCAGCACGATTGGCAACGCCTTTGTGTAGTGTCCGCCGCGAATGCCAAGCGACTGCAGCATCAGGAAATCGTTATTTGTCACGCTGTGATCGAATGTGATCACAACCGGCGTTAACGACAAAGGCGATGCATTGATCCTGGCTGCCAACAGGCTATCGACCGACGGTGCAGCAAAGGCCGAAACGGATGCTGCAATCGTGACGACCAATACGGCCAGGGCTTTTACGAGCATTCTCATCGGGGTTCCTCCTCGTTTCAGGTAGCGTGAGATTACTTAAGGGGGCTTGAGATTAACTTGAGTCCTGCTTGAGCCGGTTAACTTAAGTTTTTGCGTCGGGCGCAGCAGACGCTTCTCGATAGAACCACAGAAAAGCCCCCCAAAAAGGCTGCCCAAGATCGGACAGCCTTTGTGGGGGGAGACGCGGGGCTAGCGAATTAGAGTATTCGGACTGAAACGGTTCTGGTCAGCGGATTCACTGTGAACCGGACCAAACGCGTGAGTACATTCGTCGTTGCTGAAACAGTCGAGGTTCCGCCGACCGTTCGCGTACCGCCGTTTGCGTTAGGCGAACCCTCCGGAAGCAGCTGATTCGACACGATCTGGAAAGTGCTTGGACCATTCGCAAACCCGAGTACGCGGAAGACGTACGTTGTATTCGGCTGAACAGCGGAAGAGACGAACTCGGTCGCCGTAGCTCCGGCCGAACGCATCAGGACCTGCCCGTTCATAGTTCGCAGCTCAAAGTCCAGATCGACCGCCGTAGCCGAGGTGAGCCGTCCCTCGAGAGCCAACGCATCGGACTTGGTAGTGACGAGCACGTCATCCCACGTGATGCCTTTGAATGCAGGGTCACCCCACGTGGCGCTTGTGCCGGCCGCACCGGTCGGCTCGCCCGCGAGCAATGTTCCGGTCCTCGTTTCCGTAAAGATCGAATACGTGACCGGTGCCGGCGGGCTCGAAGTACCATCTGGATTCTGTGAACCCGTGCCGACCGTCGAGCCTGCAAACGCGTTTGCAAAGATTTTCGCGTCGAAACTGAACATCTGGGCCATCGGGTTGTTGAATTCAAGGCGTTTCGCGACGGATGTTTGCCCGAGAGTCAGCGTCTCGTTATAGATGAACGTGTTGCCGTTCGCGTCCGCGTTGCGAACTGTTACGGACGGATTCGAGATGCTCACGATCTGGAATTCGAGCGGTTTGTAGAGAGTCTGGTCTGTCGAGAAGGCACCGCGTGCATTTGTCAGACGATTGTCAAAAGCCATCACGCCATTCGCGAACGAGATGTTGGAGATGGCTGAATCGACTTGAGCGGAAATGTCCTGGCGCGTCTGTAGTGCCTGAGACGATCCCGAGAAATTGGACCACCCGAGCTGTCCGGTCGAGTTCACACCTATCGCCCGAACAACGTATTCGCTGTCGAACACGTCTTTCAGACCGGTCGGCGCAAAGATCTCAAAGATCGGACCTTTGTCCTCCCACGAGGTTTGGTCTCCTGCGGTGAAGAAAGCGTGGCGGTAGCCTGTCGTCGATGCATCGCCGTCGGCGTACACGCGCTTACCATTCGGTTCCCGCCGCCCTGCAAATGCGGTCTTTCGCTTGAGAACTTCGTATGCAACCGCGTCCGGCACAGGATCCCACGTAACGGTTACGCTTTTTGCCGAAGAGGGTGTGACTTTCACGTTTTGCGGAACCGCCGGAGCCGCCTGACCGCCGGCAAAGTGCGAAACCTGCGTCGAGATCGTCGCCTGTCCGCCAGTAACTTCGCGGGCATTGATGCCGAGTTCTTTCGCAGCGAAGATCTGTTCGATCATCGCACGATGCTTTCCGGGCGCGTCCGGATCGGTCGAATCCGACGGATACAACATCTGGTCCGCTACGATGAAAGCATCGCGGGCCTTAACCATCGTATCCGGCGACGTAGTGCCGAGAATGTACATCGAGCCGAGGAAATCGCGCTCGAAGATGTTGGTCCCACGGCTGATGGACTTCTGCGGCAAACCGTTCTTCGCAAGCGGACGCTTAAAGGTCGTGTCCTCCGGATAGACGCGATTCAACATCTCGCGAATGTCCCACATCGTCGACATATAGATCTCGCCATCGCGATGCTCTTCAACCTGGCCGGCCGCACCGAAAGTTCCGTAGTCGGAATATTTAAGGGTCGAA
>JAICGQ010000268.1 GCA_025923035.1 Pyrinomonadaceae bacterium
CATGTGTTCGACCGCTTCCGGCAGGCCGATGCGAGTACCACGCGAATACATGGCGGACTCGGACTTGGTCTATCGATCGTTCATCAACTTGTGGATCTGCATGGCGGCAGTGTGAGTGTGCAGAGTGACGGAGAAGACAAAGGCGCGACGTTTACGATCAGTTTGCCGTTCGTGGGAGTGATTAGTAACCAGCAGGAGACGGAGTCTGGTCAGGCGGTGCAGGGCGAGGAGATTATCAATCTCGACGGTTTGCCTTCACTGGAAGGTCTCAAAGTGCTGGTGGTTGACGACGAGCCTGACACGCGCGAGTTGATCCGCGAAGTGCTGAAAGAGTGCGGATCCGAAGTGATCACCAGTGGCTCGGTCGAAGAGGCCCTGGTCGCACTGGAAGAACACAAACCCGATATTCTGATCAGCGATCTGGGAATGCCTGATGAGGATGGTTACTCGTTGATCTCGAAGATTCGCGCCCTGCCTTCAGAGCGCGGCGGACACATTCCTGCGGCTGCGCTCACCGCGTACGCGCGAGCAGAAGATCGAATGCGTGTTCTTCGTTCGGGCTTCCAGTTTCACCTGCCCAAACCAGTCGACTCCGCGGAGTTAGTGACCGTCGTCGCCAGCCTCGCGGGCCGCGCTTTCAAAACAACGAACCACGATAGTACTTAATCAGCCACGAATTCGTTGACTTTTCGTTCCGGTGTTTGCAAGATGTGGCCCTCCTGTTCGCGCGAATGGCTTTATCCACCACTGAATACGCGCCCAGACTGCGTGCAGCATTTTGTGCGGACAACCCACACCGTCAGTTTCGAAAGGAGAGCAGTAAAGATGTTTAAGCGCAGAGCATTTCTGGTTTGTGCAGTCGTTTGTTCGTTCCTGATTATCGCCTCAATGCTGCCCGCAGGTTTGGCGGATAATGGACCAAATCACCGCGTCAGAAACCAACGTTTCGGCGTGTCCGGCGGTAACGTGAACGACCGAAGCAATGCGTTCTGTTGTAGCGGTACGTTGGGCGCGTTGATAAGCGACGGAACCAACCGCTACATCCTCAGCAACAATCACGTGCTTGGTATCAGCGGCGCCGCAAACGTCGGCGACGACGTCAGCCAGCCCGGCTTGATCGACACCAACTGCCAGGTCGCAACAGTCGTCGGTGATTTCGCCGGCGCTGCTCCTCTAGGTTCGTCTAACGTCGATGCAGCGGTCGCGACGTTGAGGGCCGGTCAGATGGATGCCACTGGGTTTATCGAAGACATCGGTGTCCCGAGCAGCACGATTGTCAATCCGACTGTCGGTCTCGGCGTTGCGAAGAGCGGCCGAACGACGGGCTTCACGACGGGCACGATCTCTTCTATCAACACCAGCGTGAACGTGCAGTATCAGCAGGGCTGCGGCAAAGGAAAGAAGTTCACCGTTTCGTTCACAAATCAGATCGTGATCAACAGCACCACCTTCAGCGCCGGTGGCGACTCCGGCTCGCTGATCGTGACGAACAACTCCGCGCACAATCCGGTTGGATTGCTTTTCGCAGGCAGCAGCACGGCGACGATTGCTAACCCAATCGGCCTCGTGCTGACGAGACTTGGAACCGCCATGGGCCGCACGTTCAGCTTCAATCTCAGCGGCGGCGGCGGTGGCGCTACGTCAACTGGCGGTGAGAGCGGTGGTCCGGGTCGAGGCCGAGGCCACGGCCAAACTCAAGAGAGTCAACAACCGTTTATTCCAGGACTGGAAAGACAGATGGGAATGCTTCCACAACAGGCTGCTGATCGTGCGTTGGCAGTGCTCGAACAACATCGTGCGAACTTGATGTTCCTGCCGGCCGTGATGGGCGTCGGGATTGGAGCGTCCGGTCGCGAAGATGGCGAGGCTGGTATCGTGATCTACGTGAACAAGGATTCACAGACCAGGCCGCCCTTGCCGGATTCGATCGATGGCATTCCGGTGGTAGTGATCCTGACCGATCAATTCATCGCTTATTAAGTTCAGATCAGTCGGAGTTTCTACGGGGAGAGGATAAACATCTTCTCCCCGTAACCACTTAGACCCCTACACGTTTCAGCAACGCGTTCCAACGCGGATCACTCTTCACCGAATCCAAGACCATCTCGAGTCGCAGCACCGCGAGGAAGTGACTTCGTTCCTCGTACGCTTTTTCAAGCCACGCAAACACCTGGTCCTTGTCGTTGAGCCCTGCATAGGCGACAGCAAGATCACGTCCGTCTGCATTGCGGCTTTCATACCTGTTTTGAAGTTCTTTGATGATCGCTTCCGCGTCGCCGCGCCTGCCCATGCGTCCGTAAACGTGTGCCAGGAAAGCGAGAGAGCCATTGGCGCGTTTGGACAGTTCGACGCTCTTTTGTGCCTCAGCCAGCGCTTCGTCGTAGCGCTCTCGTTTCAATAACACTGCCGCGAGTGTGTGATGGCCGGCCCAGAAACCAGGTTCGAGCTCCAACATTTTCTCGCAAATACCCGTCGCCTCGTCCAGATTGCCGCGATCGTAATGGTGCTCGGCGATGTTGTTGAGAATGACGAGTGATAGCGGATCGATATCGTTGGCAAGCTTGATCTGCGTCCACGCTTCGTCGTTACGTCCTGCGCTGCGCAGAAACCGCGCGTACCAGTGATGAGCGGTCGCATAGTTTGGATTCAACTCGAGCGAGCGCTTGAACTCCGCTTCGGCGTCTGCCGAGCGCCACTCGAGGTGATTGAGCATCGCGAGCGTTGCGTGTGGTTCGGCGAGCGAACCATCTAACTCGATCGCTTTCAGCGCATTCAATCGCGCCAGCGGCTGGGTCTCCTTCCAACTCCTGCCGACGTAGGTTGCAAGGATGGCGTAGCAGTCGGCGAGTCCGGCGTAAGCCAGTGCGAAGCGCGGGTCCTTCTCGACTGCGACTGAAAATTGTTCGATAGCTCTTTGCAGACTTTCTGCGGTGCGTTTGTTCCAGTAGAACCGGCCCTTGAGGTAACGCTGATACGCTTCGTTGTCGCTCGTGTAGCGTTTGGTGAGTCCCGTGGATTCCGCGCCGGAGAGTTTTAGCTGTAGTTTGTTGCTGATGGCCGTTGCAATTTCGCGTTGCGTCGTCATCAGCTCCGACATCTTACGCTCGAATTGTTCGCCCCAGAGCAGGTGATTGTTTCGTGCGTCAATCAGTTCAACGCTGATCGTCAGATTGTCGCCGCGGTGGACCACACGGCCGGACATCACTGCATCGACGCGTAAGTCGGAGGCGATCTTCTGCACGTCGATCGGTTTTCCTTTGTAGCGCATCACCGAACTGGTCGGACTGACTTTCAGGTTTGGCAGTTGCGAGAGTCGATAGATCAGCGATTCGGCGAGTCCGTCGGATAGATACTCGGAATCGATGTTTCCGCTTGTGTCTTCGAAAGGCAGCACGGCGACCGAGGTGATTGCTGTGCGACGTGTGCCGAAAAGGAAGTAGCCGCCGACTGCCAGGCCGATGATCAGTATTGCTCCGAGGGCCAGCAGGACCTTTGCCGGCGTGCGTCTTGATAGCGAGCGTGTTTGCGAAGCAAGTCGTTGGCTGGGGAATGTTGTTGTTGGACCAGTGCTGCGGCTGACGCCGGGGCTGGTGTAATGCGGCAGCATGTCTGTTTCTGATTCGCTCGCCGCTGTTGGCCCAGGATGTACGGTCGTTGTCTCGGAACCGGGAAGTTCGGAGGTGACGAGCGTTGCGCCGTCGATGCGGCAGAATCCGAGGGCGTCGTCAGTCTCGACTCGGTTACATTTTGGACAGCGTTTCATCGTCGTTTCAGCTCAGAACGTTGAACGCTTGAAGCTGGCGTTCTCGACGTGTTCGCGTCGAGGGAAGTGAAGCAGTTGTCCGGCGATCGCGATAATCATCGGCACGTAGTAATAGCGGTTCGCGGTGAGTAAGTGATCGAGCATTCCGAGCAATGCCGGAACTTCGCAGATCGCGAGTGCGACGATGTATGCTTGCTGGACCGTCAGCCCTTGTTGCTGGTCGATCGCTCGGCTCAGTAATTTGCTCTTGATGAAGAATGAAACTAAGACCATTGAGACGCTGATGGCGAGGAGTGCGAGCGACAGTGTGTTGTTCGGAGCGACGCTTTCGTCCGGTCGCTTGAAAAGCGTGAACACGTAGTACATGACGACGCTCATGACCAGAGCGAACCAGAGGGTGCGGATCGTGCGGAGTCTGGCCTCGACGTTCTGCGGCGAATTGTTTGGGCTGGGTTGTTTGTTCATGATGTTCTGGAGTTTTGTGAGTGCAGTGTAAGCAAGGGAGGTTAGTAAGGTAAAGGAGATGCTGGTCCGGAGGCGCGTATTCTGGTTGGTCGTGGGCGTGGTCGTCGTGGTCGCGGCGATCTGGCTGGTGCTTGCCTTCAATTGTCCGAGTTCGGGCATTGGGATCACGAGCCGCGTGCGACAGAAGCACCGGTTGAAGAATCGAACTGCGTTTCCGTCGGCTGCTGACTTCGATACGCGTGTCACGCTCGATGCGTTACTTCAGCGCGGTGACGATCGTAGTCGTTGGTCTGTTGAGCGAGCGGCGAGGGTTCAGGGGCTGGTGATCGACGTCGAACATGCCGGTTCGGAGGCGGCAAACTGTTTCAATCCGTGTCGTCGCGATATTCATGTCCTGATCGCACCACGTAAGGATGCGCCGAAGAGTGAGCAGGTCGTGCTCGAGGTCACGCCGAAGATGCGCGACTGGGCGGCCGGACAGGGAATCGATTGGTCGGAGGAGACGTTACAGAAACAGTTGATCGGGCATTGGTGTGAATTCGAAGGGTGGCTGTATTTCGACGTCGATCACGACGAGGAATCGGAGAACGTTGCGCCGGGGAATGCGGAGAACTGGCGCGGCACCGCCTGGGAAGTTCATCCGATTACGAAGATCCGCGTGCTTGAGTGAGTATTAGTCGTTATCGAGTAGTCGTGTAGTGTGGTCGGTGACGCTTGGTGGTTGGGCGAGTTCGTTGGTCCTCACCTGGTGGCGTCCGACTCCGGGGACTGGGACGTTGATCGGTGGCGGTAACGCGCCGCGCGTTTGCGTCGGGTCGAGAACGGATGTTTCCGGTGCGGCTTTGATGGTTGCGGGCGGGTTACTATCGCTGAAAAGACGGGCGTACAGCATCATCACGACTGAGACGAAAAAGACGAGAACAGGAACAACCATCGGCCCGCCCTCTTCCGCGCCGATACTAAACGCCAGGAATATCGGAAACAGCACGCCGCTAAAGAACATGAGTTTCGCAGCGCGCCGGATACCCCTGCGCCGAGGAGACAGAGCGAGCATCTGTGGGTCCTCTTCAGGTTTGGCCTGCACTCGTCCGCCGGCCATCCATTCCGCCAACCCACTGAGCGCGAGCCCACACCGCGAGCAGAATCTCATCTCCTCCGAGATCTGCTGCTGACCACAATTAGGACAATACATAAGCCTTCAGGTAAGCAATTCTATCCGAACCGAGGAGAGTACGGTACCAGCCCCCTGAATGTTCGCGAGGCTCCTGATTTTTTCGACATCCGAGATGTTGTCAAGCTTTAGTCATATCAGCAACGATCTCGTACGAGCGCATTCTGGCGGCGTGATCGTAGAGACTCGTGACGATCATCAATTCATCCGCCCGCGTTAAGGCGAGGAACTCCTCTAACCCCCGGCGCACGGTCTCGCCGGAACCAACAAATGCATACTTCAACATTCGCGATGCCTGGTACTTCTCCAGCGGATTCCAATAATCCTCGATGTTGTCGATCGGAGCCTGCAGCTTGCCGCCGGCCCCGCGGACGAGGTTGGTGAACGATTGCTGCACCGTCGTAAACAACCGCCGCGCCTCTTCATCCGTATCGGCCGCCACAACATTCACACCAACCATCGCATACGGCTGGTCCAACTGCCGCGACGGCCTGAACTTCGACCGGTAAACATCGAGCGCCGCAAACAGATCATCCGGCGCGAAATGCGAGGCGAAGGCGTACGGCAGACCGAGCGACGCCGCGAACTCGGCCCCGAACGTGCTCGATCCGAGAATCCAAAGCGGAACCTCCGTCCCAGCTCCCGGCACCGCCCGAACTGCCTGCCCGGATTTCGCCGGCGCGAGTAACGCCTGCAACTCCAACACGTCCTGCGGAAAAGTGTCTGAAGCCCGTGCATCGCGACGCAGCGCGCGCACGGTTCGCGGATCGGTCCCCGGCGCCCGACCCAAACCCAGATCGATCCGTCCGGGATACAGCGACTCCAGCGTCCCAAATTGTTCAGCGATGACAAGCGGCGAGTGATTCGGCAGCATGATGCCGCCCGAACCAACGCGAATCGTCGATGTGCCTGACGCGAGATAACCAATGACGACCGACGTCGCGGCACTCGCAATCCCGGTCATGTTGTGATGTTCGGCGACCCAGTAACGCTTGTAACCGAGCGTTTCGGCGTGACGAGCAAGCTGGAGGCTCTTCGGCAGGGCCTCGCGCGGCGTTTCACCAAGGATGACAGGAACGAGATCGAGTATCGAAACAGGAACCATGCTCACTCTTTAAGCAAGACTCGATCCGGTCAGAACTGCGAACCGACCTCGTAAAAAGCAACTACCTTGCCCTTCTTGTCTAGATAAACTCGTTCCGGATACTCACCCACAACGGTCAAGCCATCAGAGAAGCCCCACTGCGCTTTCGCGAGTCGAAATACGATCTTGCCAAGCGGATCGATGTAGCTCGATTCATCGTTATTCCACACCGACGCCAAGCCTTCGGAAAAATCCCAGGCCTCCGCAAACTGCGGCTGAATAACCATGCGTCCCGTCTTATCGATGTACCCCATCGAACCGCGAATTAACACTCGCGCCAACCCTTCCGAGAAATCACCCGCGTAATCGTATTGCGGTTGAATTACCCACTTCCCGGCCCTGTCTATATAACCCGATTTGCCATTCACCTGAGCCACGGCCAGATCCTCCGAAAAACTCTGAACGCGCTCGAACTGGGGAACGATTACGACGTTCCCGCTCACGTCCACGTAACCAA
>JAICGQ010000269.1 GCA_025923035.1 Pyrinomonadaceae bacterium
CTGGCTCTCGTGAATTCGGCTGCGCATCAGCAGGTAGCGCTGCGTGCGGCGCGCGAGAGCATTGTTCTACTGAAAAACGAGCAGAACGTGCTGCCGTTGAGCAAACAGATCAAATCGATTGCCGTCGTTGGTCCAAATGCTGACGATCCGAGTCTGGCGCGTTATCGTTATGGACCATCAGCGGTGGATAGCTTCACAGTGCTTCAGGGAATCAAGAACCTGCTGGGCTCGGATGTGCAGGTCAACTATGCGAAGGGTTGCGAAGTTGTCGACGAACGCTGGCCGGAGTCTGAAGTGCTCCCCGAGCCGCTGACTGCGACAGAGCAAGCCGGAATCGACGCGGCGATCGACGCTGTGAAACGTTCGGAGGTTGCTGTTGTAGTTCTGGGAGATTCGCGACGCACCGTTGGCGAGAGTTTGAGTCGTACGAGTCTCGATTTACCGGGTCGTCAATTGGATCTCGTGAAAGCTGTTCAGGCGGTGGGCAAGCCGGTGATCGTCGTGCTGTTGAATGGGCGGCCGTTGAGTATCAACTGGGTGAACAAGTACGTGCCCGCGATCGTGGAAGGATGGTTTCCCGGGGCGCAAGGTGGGACGGCGATCGCGGAAGTGTTGTTTGGCGATTACAATCCGAGCGGCAAGCTCACCGTAACGTTTCCCAGGACTACGGGCCAGATACCGTTCAACTTTCCCACCAAGCCAAACGCGCAGTGGGAAGGCGAGAAGTCGCGCGTTAACGGCGCGCTCTACCACTTTGGCCACGGCCTCAGCTACACCACCTTCGCTTACACCAATTTGAAGATCACCCCTCTCAAACAAACCGCGACCGGTGAAGTCACTATCACCGTGGAGATCCAGAACACTGGCCCACGCGCGGGGACCGAAGTGGTCCAACTCTACACCCGCGATCTCGTCAGCAGCGTCACGACCTACGAAAAGAACCTGCGCGGCTTCGCCCGCGTCACTCTGGCGCCGCAAGAAAAAAAGACCATCACCTTCGTCCTAAAGCCCGAACACCTTTCGCTCTGGGACCGCAACATGCGCTTCGTCGTCGAACCCGGCGCTTTCCGCGTCATGGTCGGTTCGTCTTCGGAAGACATCCGCGTAAAAGGCGATTTCGAAATCTCGGCGCCGTAGCAGCGACGGTCTATTTGACGGCGGGTTTACCGCAGGGGTACTTAGGTGCTTTTCGCATTTGGACGGCTTCGATATTAACAAGCGAGTATGGCTCAGGCCTGGGGTCATCGGGTTCGACGACGAAGAGTTTGACACCGATTTCCGTGCGGTAGCCGCCATCAATCAATTTCAATCGAGAGCGAGGAATGCCGTGAGCGGTCTTTAGATGATTCGCGATGCACTCTAAACGAATTCTGGCTTCGTTCTTGTAGCTGACCAACCCGCCATACGCAATTATGTAACCCTCAGCAGCCTTGTTGCTTTTCAATTCTTCTGCGAATCGATTGAGGCGAGGTTTATCGAGTTGGAAAGGCACTCCGTCACCATCGAAGTCATCACGGATGGGCTTCGGTGTTGGTGTTGGTTCCTGGCCTGAAGCAGTACCGAGCATGGCCATACCTACCAAACAAGTGAAGATGATTTTGCGGACGATAAACATTCCGCCCCGATCTTAACACACACCTCGGCAACGAAGATCTTGACACCTCGCGCCACTCCGCCTAAACTCCGTTACCGTTAACAACCCCGGAAAAAGCTCTAAAAACTAAATCCAGTCAGGAGAACTCCACGAGATGAACAGGCGTAACTATCTGGCCCTGATGGGCGCCGCCGCGGGAACGCTCGCGACCACTTCGAACATCGATCTGACTGCGGCCCAGGAAGCGCGACCGCCGGACACCGGCGCCCCGACAACGTCGACCATCGAAGACCGCTCACGTCGTATGAAATGGTGGCACGAAGCGAAGTTTGGCATGTTCATCCACTGGGGCCTCTACAGCACGTTGGGCCGTCACGAGTGGGTGATGGAAAACGAAGGCATCCCGGCGCAGGAGTACGAAGCCCTCGCCGCCAACTTCAAACCGAAACCAAATTGCACGCGCGCCTGGGCGCAGCTCGCGAAACGCACCGGCATGAAGTACATGGTGATGACGACGAAGCACCACGAAGGCTTCTGCAATTTCGATTCGAAGCTCACGAACTACACCGCGACGAAGCGTGGTCCAGGACGCGATCTCGTGAAGGAATATGTCGAGTCGGCGCGCGCGGAAGGTTTGCGTGTCGGTTTTTACTACTCGTTAATGGACTGGCATCACCCGGACGGCGCGCGTTGCGCGAAAGACGAAGCCGCGCGGCGTCGCTTCGTCGATTACATTCACGGCCAGGTGCGCGAGCTGATGACCAACTACGGCACGATCGACATTCTCTGGTACGACGTGCCGTGGCCGCTCGATGCGCAAGGTTGGGAATCGGTGAAGATGAACACGATGGTGCGGAAGCTGCAACCGGACATCATCATCAACAACCGTTCGCGTATACCGGAAGACTTCGACACTCCCGAGCAGCGCATCGAAGCGTCGGCAAACCGGCCCTGGGAGTCGTGCATGACGCTGAATGACAGTTGGGGTTATCACATTTCAGATCGCAATTGGAAAGCGCCGACGACAGTCATCCGTAATCTCATTACCTGCGCACGCGACGGCGGGAATTACCTTTTGAATATCGGTCCCACGGAAGATGGTTCGATTCCGTTGCAGTCGGCGCAGGTGATGACGACGGTCGGCGAGTGGATGGCGAAACATGGCGATACGATTCGTTTCTCGGATCCGTGTCAACCGCGCCGTGGAAACTACGTGTCGTACACGCGCAAGGGAAACACGTTGTACGCGCATGTTTATTACTGGCCCGGAGAGACTGTTGTGATCGCCAACTTGCTGAATAAAGTCAGCTCAGTGAAGATGCACGGCAGCAACACGCCGGTGAAGTTTGTGCAGGACGACTTTCGCATTCGCCTCACCGGTTTGCCGAAAAACGCGCCGGAGCTGGTGACGACGTTCGAGCTTGAGTGCGACAGTGAGCCACGACAGAATCATGAAGGCAGACGGGCAGAGAAACCTCGGAATGTAACGGCGTAAATGATCGTCGACGCGCATCAACATTTCTGGCAAGTCGGGCGGTTTGATTATCCGTGGATGACGAGCGATCTAGGGATACTGTATCGGGATTATTTGCCGTCCGAGCCGCAGAGCGGTGTTGATAAAATCGTGGTTGTCCAGGCGAGCAACAGTGTTGCTGAGTCGCTATGGCTATTGGAACTCGCGGATGAGAACAGTTTCATTGCGGGTGTCGTTGGTTGGGTTGATCTGACGAGCGCCGACAACCAGTTGGCGGAACTGACGAGATACGCGAAGTTCAAGGGCGTGAGACATCTGGTGGAGAGTGAACCGTCGGATGACTGGTTGATCCAACCTTCGGTCCTCGCGGGTTTGCAGCGATTGTCTGAATATGGATTGTCTTACGATCTGCTGGTCCATACACGACACCTGCGACATGTGAGGACGGTGGCTGAAGAGTGTCCTGATCTGCGTTTGGTGATCGACCACCTTGCGAAACCGCCCATCGCGAAACACGGATTTGCAGAATGGGCGCGGGAATTTAAGCCGCTGGCGGAATACCCAAATATGCATTGCAAGTTGTCGGGGTTGGTCACAGAAGCAGATTGGAGCTCGTGGACTACTGACGACTTGCGTCCATATGTCGAGTACGCGCTGGAGTTGTTTGGTCCGCAGCGGTTGATGTTCGGCAGCGATCACCCGGTCTGTCTCCTCGCCGCGTCCTACAGTCGCGTTTTGGAATCGTTTCAGGAGATCGTGGGCGACGAGCATAGCGAGTTGATATTTCGCGAAAACGCGCGAACTTTTTACCGGCTGGATTAAATGGCGGAGAAATACTTCATCACTGGCGCACAGGGTTGTATCGGGTCGTGGATCGTCAAAGCGCTGGTCGAACGCGGCGACGACGTTGTCGTGTTCGATCGCAGCGAGGATTCGCGACGGCTGCGCGCAATCATGCAGCCGGAGCAAATCGACGGCGTTCGGTTCGTGACCGGTGATATCACTGACGGCGCGGTGGTGCGGCGTGCGTTGGCTGAATCGCAAGCAACGCGCGTGGTTCATCTGGCGGGATTGCAAGTGCCCATTTGCAAAGCGGATCCGGTTAGCGGCGCGCTCGTGAATGTCGTGGGCACGCTCAATGTGTTTGAAGCGGCGCGGACAATCGGCGTCAATAATGTGGTCTATGCCAGCAGCGCTGCCGTTTACGGATTGAACGACGACGACGCGGTGCTTGACGAAACTGCCGTCTGCGAACCCTCAACCCACTACGGCGTCTTCAAGCGTGCGAACGAAGGCAACGCACGGATTTACTTTCTCGATCACGGTCTTTCCAGCGTCGGCTTGCGGCCGCTGACTGTTTACGGAGTGAATCGCGATTTCGGTCTGACGAGCGATCCGACGAAAGCGATGAAAGCCGCAGTTTTGCGACGGCCGTTTCACATCCGTTTCGGTGGCGCAACGGATTTCCAGTACGTCGCCGATACGGCGGCGGCGTTCATCGCCTGCGCCGACAAGAATCCGGAGGGGGCACAAATCTTTAACTTGCACGGCGAGACTGTGACAGTCAAACGAATCACGGATTTCATCAATGAAGTCAGCGAAAGCGCTTTGGTGACGTTTGATGGTCCACCGATCCCGATCGCCCCGGCACTCGACGACACCGCGATCCGCCGTTTCATCGGCGACTTGCCTTCGACCCCGCTGGAAACCGGCGTGCGCGAAACGATGGATCGCTTCGCTGCTCTTCGCGACGCCGGCACACTAGACACCACGGATCTGGACGCATGAACACTTCGATGAAAGCGAGTGTGTTGTGTGACGTGCGACGCATCGAGGTGCGCGATGTGCCGCGTCCGGTCGTCTCGCCGTACGAAGTGCTCGTACGAGTCGCCGCCGTCGGACTCTGCGGCACTGACGCGCACATCTTCGCCGGCCACGCAAACTACAACACTAACGATTACGGACAACCGATACCGCTTGCGTTGCAGCCGCAGATTCTCGGTCACGAGATCACGGGTGTCGTCGAAGAAGCGGGCAAAGCCGTCAACGATCTGCGACCCGGCGATCGTGTCGTCGTCGATCAGGGACTCAACTGCGTCAGCCGCCGTCGTGACGTGCTGTGTGAATACTGTCGCACTGAGAATTCGCATCAGTGCGAGTTTTATCGCGAGCATGGCATCACCGGATTGCCGGGTGGACTGGCGGAGTTCATCGCCGTGCCTGCAGTGAATGCGTTGCGGATCACCGCTCCGGTGAGGCCGTGTGTGGCTGCGCTGGTCGAACCGCTCGGCTGCGTCGTTCACTCGTCAGACTTCGTCGCGAAGTCGCGTTCGCGTTATGCGATTAATGCGGAAACGCCGGAGCGCCGCGTGCGCAGCGTGTTAATATGCGGCGCTGGTCCCGCGGGTTTGTTGTTTACGCAATATTTACGGAACGTGCTGCGCTATGAAGGCGCGCTTTTCGTCAGCGATCCGAACGTGCGAAAACGCGAGCTGGCGAAGCGGCTTGGCGCTGATGAAGTCATCGATCCTGTTGCTTGCGATCTCGTCGAGGTGGTGCGCGAGCACACGGGCGGCAAGGGCGTCGAGTATTTGATCGAGGCGTCGGGCGCGGGCGAGGTGTTCAGCTCGATACCGGGGTTGATCTGCAAACAGGCGACAGTGTTGCTGTACGGTCATGGACACGCGGGCACCGATTTGAGTGTGCTCAACAACATTTTGTTTCGCGAGCCGGTGCTCGTCAGCAGCGTCGGCGCTTCGGGTGGTTTTGAAGCGGATGGGCGCCCCAGCGTTTACGCGCGCGCGTTGGATCTGATCGAACAAGAGCAGATTAACGTCTCGGCTTTGATCACACACGAATACAGTTCACTGAACGACGTGCAGACCGCGCTTTCAAACGACATGCATGCAGAAGGTTATGTGAAGGGGGTTGTAACGCTACTTTGAGCTTTGAGCTTGGTGCTTTGTTCTTTGTTCGCTTAGTTAACGGTCAACAAAAAGAACCAAGAACTAAGAACTGAGAACTAAGTACAAATCCCATGAGAGTCTCGCTCTTCGTCACTTGTCTGGTCGATCAACTCTGGAGCAGTGTCGGTGCGAGCACTGTCGCGGTGTTGCGGCGCGTCGGTTGTGAGGTTGAGTTTGACGATCGGCAAACGTGTTGCGGCCAGCCAGCCTTCAACACGGGCTATCGCGACGAGGCGCGCCAGGTGGCCCAGCGTTTCATCCGCATTTTCGAGGAGAGTAAAGCCGGCGCGATCGTCAGCCCGTCAGGCTCGTGCACCGCGATGGTCCACCACTTTCCGGAATTGTTCGCGGACGATGCAGCGTGGGCCGAACGCGCGCACGCGATTGCTTCGCGAACGCACGAACTGAGTTCGTTTCTCGTGCGCGTGCTGAAGGTCGATGACGTCGGCGCGAGCTGGTCGGGGAAGTTGACGTGGCACGATGCGTGTCACGGTTTGCGCGATCTGAACGTGAAGACCGAGCCACGCGCGTTGATTCGCAACGTGCGCGGCGCGGAGTTTGTCGAACTCGAAAACGCGGATGCGTGTTGCGGCTTCGGCGGCACTTTTTCCGTGAAGTATCCGGAGATCTCGGTAGCAATTCTCGATCAGAAGATAGAAGCGATCGAGCGTTCCGGCGTGCAGGCTGTCGTATCGGGCGACGCGAGTTGTTTGATGCAAATCGGCGGGCGTCTTTCACGAAATCGATCGAGCGTGCGGGTCATGCATCTGGCTGAACTACTGGCCTCTCAGACGTAAATGAATCACCTGAGCAGCGAAACGTTTGACGAGAACGCGAAGGCCGCGCTGGCGGACGCGCAACTGCGCGGCGCCTTGCGTAACGCCACGTCGCTGTTCGGCAAACGCCGGCTGGAAGCCGCACGAGGCCTGGACAACTGGGA
>JAICGQ010000270.1 GCA_025923035.1 Pyrinomonadaceae bacterium
CTGATTGCAACACGAAGGGCAGTTGCATCTGTCCGCTGCCGAAGAGATCGCCGACGACTTTCATGCCGTCGAGCAGGATGTTGTTGATGATGTCGAGCGCGGAGTGCTTTTCTAGTCCGCGTTTAAGTTCGTCTTCGAGACCGATCTTCTCGCCGTCGATGATGTGGTTTTTCAGACGTTCTTCGACAGTCTCACCTTTCGACGCCTTGCTCGTACTTTTCGCCTTCACGCCTTCGAAGAGCTTCGTAAACTCGGTCAGCGGATCGTAGACGCAAACGTCGCCTTCAAAGCGACGCTGGTCGTAGATCAGCTCGCGTGCAACTTTCAGCTCCTGTTCGCCGATGCGATTCAGCGGTTCGATCTTGCTGGCGTTGACGATCGCAGAGTCGAGTCCGGCTTCAACGGCGTCGTGGAGAAATACTGAGTTGAGAACGATTCGCGCCGCGGCTGATAAACCGAACGAGATGTTCGAGACGCCCAGAATCGTGAACGCGCCGGGCAAGTCCTGCTTGATACGACGAATTGCGTCGATCGTTTCGAGCGCGTTACGACGGTCTTCTTCGATACCCGTCGAGATCGGCAAGGCAAGCGAATCGAAGAAAATGTCTGATGCAGCGAGACCGGCTTCCTGCGTGGCCTGATCGTAGGCGCGCGTCGCGATCTTCAGCTTCCCGTCCGCAGTACGCGCCATGCCGTCTTCGTCGATCGTGCCAATCACGACGCTCGCACCGTACTGCTTTGCCAGCTCGATCACTTTCAAGAAGCGCGGCACGCCGTCTTCGTAGTTCGTCGAATTGAGGATGCACTTGCCGCCGGCGTGTTGCAGTCCGGCTTCCATCTTCTGCCACTCGGTCGAGTCGAACATCAGCGGAATCTTGACGTTCGTTACCAGACGCGAGGCAAGCTCGTGCATGTCGGCGACGCCGTCGCGACCGACGAAATCGACGTTGACGTCGAGAATGTGTGCGCCTTCGCGCTCCTGTTCTTTTCCGAGCGCGACGAGGCCGTCCCAATCTTCGGCGTTGAGCAGATCGCGCATCTTCTTCGAGCCGCTCGCGTTCACTCGCTCGCCGACGATCAGAAATGACGCGTCCTGCACGTACGGCTGTTGGAAATAGATCGACGATGCTGCCGGAACGAGTTTCGCGTTGCGCTGCTTCGGCGTGATGCGCTGTGCTGCCTCGACCAGCAGCTTGAGATGGGCCGGCGTGGTACCGCAACAGCCACCGACGATGTTCACGCCGAAGTCGTTCGCGAAGTGGACCACTTGTGCCGTGAAACTCTCGGGAGTTTCGTCGTAGTGCATCTTGCCTTCGACAACCGACGGCAGGCCGGCGTTTGGCAACGACGAAACCGGAAGCGGCGCGTTTTCGCAGAGATAACGGACGGTCTCCGTCATGTGGCGGGGGCCAGTGCCGCAGTTAGTGCCGATCACGTCGATCGGAAACTGTGCGAGAGCCGTTAGGGCGGCGGCGATCTCGGTGCCGTTCAGCATCGTGCCGAACGTTTCGATTGTGACCTGCGCGATTACGGGCACGCGCCGCTTTGTTTCTGCGAAGTGCGCGAAGATTGCACCAAGCGCTGCTTTTGTCTGAAGCAGGTCCTGGCAAGTTTCGACGATGAGCAGATCGACGCCGCCGTCGAGCAGTCCGCGCACCTGGACCGAGTAGGCGTCGCGCAGTTCATGGAAAGTAATGTGGCCCAGCGTTGGGAGTTTGCGGCCCGGGCCCATCGAACCGGCCACCCACCGCGGTTGCGCTTTCGTGGCGAAATCAGAGGCGATGCGTTTCGCGAGACGCGCGGCGCGCACGTTCATGTCGTACGCCTGATCGGCGATGCCGTATTCGTCGAAATCGACGGGAGTGCCGTTGAAGGAGTTGGTTTCGATTACGTCGCAGCCGACTTCGAGGAATCCGGCGTGTACTTTCTCGACGGCATCGGGGCGAGTGACGAGCAGGTTTTCGTTGCAGCCTTCAAAGCGGAGGCCGCCGAAGTCGTCGAGGGTCAGGTTCTGGACCTGGAGGTTCGTACCCATCGCGCCGTCGAAAACGATGATTCGTTCTTTGAGAGTATCGAGAAAACTCATAAGCAATTGCCGATTGCCGATTGCCAACTGCCGATTGGCGTGATCGGCCTCACCGTTCACAAAGACTAGAACCGAAAGGCTAGTGTGCATCTACCAATTGGCAATCGGCAATTGACAATTGGCAAGAGCAAGGGCCCCGCGCTTAACAACGCGGAGCCCTTTTTAGAATTGCTTGAATTAGACTCGCCGAGCTGTTTAGCGGATTATTTTACGTGGCCGCAAGTCGCCTTAACTCACCACGTCAACTTGTCAAATCGTATTGAACCACCGGGCTTACATGCTGTCAAGCAGGATGCTTAGTGGCTATGTCGCCCAGATCTCCTCCATCTGCAGTTCGAATCCGCGTAAGAGTGGTTCGCCGGAAACGGCCGACGGATTCTCAAGCACTACCATCTCCTTGCCCGCCTCGTAGATGTCGACTCGCCGTTTCTGCGGATCGATCAACCAACTTAACGTGGCGCCATTAGCAATGTACTCTTCCATCTTATTGAGGAGCGTCGGCAAACGATCGCTTCGAGATCGAAGTTCGATGGCAAAATCCGGACAAACGTGCGCAAAGCCTTCCCTTTCATGGGCGCTGACACTCTCCCACTTTTCGCAAGTCATCCACGAGGCATCAGGTGAGCGAATTGCGCCATTAGGCAAGGTATAGCCGGTGCTAGAACCAAATCCCAGGCCTCTGCCATCTTTTTTTGCCCAAGCGGCAACTTGATAGACGAGGTCAAAGCAACGCTTGCCCGTTAAAGTGCTAGTTGGCGGCATGACTATGAGTTCTCCGGATGAGGTGAGTTCTAGTCGTAGATCGGGGTAATCACGACAAAGCTCTTCAAATTGTTCGTGTGTTACCGAATGTAAGCCCACCAAGTGGGGTGGGATGAGCTGGTCAGCCTGTGAGTGTATGCGTGCCATTCTCGAACTCCTTACTGGGAGAATCCTACTCCGCGGATTTTCGCTTAGCAACATACTCTTGAGTTTGCTACCATTCAACTCCATGCGACGTGCCATCTATCCCGGTTCGTTCGATCCAGTAACGAACGGCCACCTGGATATCATCGAACGCGGCTGCAAGCTGTTCGATGAGATCATCATCAGCATCCTTATCAATCCCGAAAAACAACCGTTCTTCACCATCGAAGAACGGCTCGAGATGCTAACCGACGTCGTCGCCGATATCAGTAAAGGCGGTTGCACCGTGCGCGTCGACTCCTTTCGCGGGCTGCTCGTCCATTACGCCGTGGCCCAACAAGCAAACGCCATCGTCCGCGGCATCCGCGCCATCTCCGACTACGAGTACGAACTACAAATGGCCCTGATGAACCGTCGCCTCGAACCCGGCATCGAGACAGTCTTCATGATGCCCGCCGAAACATACTCGTACGTCAGCTCACGACTCGTAAAGGAAGTCTTTCACCTCGGCGGCCAGGTCACCGGTCTCGTGCCACCATTAGTCGAAACTCGAATGAAGGAAAAACTCGATCAGACCCGATGAAAACATATCCTGCTATGTCACCATTCCCTGTCTCTGAAAACGTCGCGCGCATGCAGTCATCCGCCACTCTGGCAGCGGCGCAAGCAGCGGAAGCGTTGCGCGCGTCAGGCGTAAACGTCTGCGACTACGGCGCCGGCGAACCAGACTTCGACACTCCCGAAAACATCAAGCAAGCCGCCGCCGAAGCGATGCGCGCCGGCCGCACGAAGTACACCGCCGCCGGAGGCGTCCGTGAGATTCATCGCGCCATCATCGACTTCTATCGACGCGACTTCGGCGCCGAATATCAACCAGGCGAAGTGATGGTTACCGCAGGTGGCAAACAGGCGATCTTCAACGCCGTCGTGACGTTGATTAATCCCGGCGATGAGGTGTTGATTCCGAAGCCTTACTGGGTGACGTTTCCGGAAGTGGTCGTGTTCGCAGGCGGCAAACCTGTTTGCATCGAAACCGAAGAAACAGAGTTCCTCTTAACGGCCGAACAGGTCGAACAGGCAATCACACCAAAAACAAAACTGCTGATTCTTAATTCGCCATCAAATCCATCCGGCCGCGTACTTCCACCCGCCGAATTCCGTCGCATCATGGAACTCGCCGCCGAACGCGGGATCTACATCATCTCCGACGAGTGTTACCTGCGGTTTGTCTACCCTCCGGGTGAGGTGTTCAGCGCGGCGAGTCTTCCCGCGGAGCTACGCGCGCGTTTGTGCATTGCGGGTTCATTCTCGAAAACTTACGCGATGACGGGTTGGCGTATTGGTTATGCGCTGGCGCCAGCCGATTGGACGAAAGCGATGTTGAAAGTCCAGGGTCACTCGACTTCCAACGCGAACTCGATCGCGCAATGGGCTGCAGTCGCGGCGCTCACCGGGCCACAAGATTCCGTCGCCACGATGCTGGCCGAATACACACGCCGCCGCGCCTGGCTGCTGCAAGCGTTGAAAGAGATTCCCGGCATCAAGTGCTCCGAACCGGAAGGCGCTTTCTACGCGTTCCCCGATGTGCGTGGCTGTTTGCGAGGCGGAATCAAAACCTCGGCCGACTTCTCGCAACGACTACTCGAAGAAGAACACGTCGTGGTAACAGACGGCGCCGGCTTCGGCACGGAAGGCTTCGTCCGGATCTCTTACGCCACGTCGATGGAGCAGATTCAGGAAGGCGTGAAGCGAATCAAACGCTTTGCAGAAAAAATCACGGACTAGACTCGTTGAAGTCCAGTCCGTGATCGGTCAGTCAGAAGGAGATCTGGTTTAGTAAAGGTTGAAGTTGTATTCGAGCTGCATCCACATCGAGACCTGATGTCCGTCTTTGGTGGCCGGTACAAACTTGATCTGACGCGCCGCCGCAATCGCTTTCTCAGTTAACCCGTGCGGAAGACCCGATACAGTTCGGATGTTCTGCACACTTCCGTTCGAGGCAAACACCACCTTCAACACCACCGTGCCGGTGATCTGGTTCTTACGAGCCTCTTCAGTGTACTGCGGCTCCGGTTTTGAAATCAGACGCGCTTTCGTCGTCACGTCCTTACCGGTGAAGATGCGCGAGTAATCGCCACCACCACCGCCGCCCGGTCCGCCACCGCCGGCTCTCATGTCGCCGCCGCCCATGTTGCCGCCGCGACCTGGTCCGAGACCGCCACCTTCACCTGGACCAATACCGCCACCGGTGCCCGTTCCGATACCGTTACCAGTTCCGGGACCAGACGAAGGATCGGTGCTCTTCGATTTGTAATCACCGTACGGCAGCACGCGCGTATCGGGTGGAACCAACATCGGATCTGCCACCACTGTCGCTGCGACCGGCAGGGCCGGGTTCTTCGGCAGGACCGGCTTCGGATCCGGCGCTACAATCTGAGGCACGTCCAACGAGGCCTGCGGAGTCTTTCCAAACGACGCCGGCTTCGATTCTTCACGACCGCCGCCGCCGCCGCCCTGCGGGCGTTCAAACTTTGGTTTGCTACCACCGCCACCGCCCTTGTTCAGTCCGGCTGGACCCGGATCGGGTGTCGGCTGTTCATCAGGAATGTCAAGCATCTGCTCGACCGTCAGTTCTTCGTTCGGGTTTTCGCCCTGCGCCAGCATTCCCTGTCCACTACGATCAATCGCGACGACGACGCCAAGAATCACAAACAGGAACACGAACGAGGAGATCATCGCGGCCACGACGCTGCGCGAGTCAGATGGCTCAGCCCCCATGACTGCCGCGCCTCGCTCGCGTCCCAACCAGGTCGAGAACAGAGCGATAAGCAACACACCGGCTAAGATCGAGAAACCGATTAACCCGACCTTCGACACACCGGTCGACTGCGTGCGGTCCATCAACATCACGACGCCGACGAGCGCGATCACGCCAAGGAACGCACAGCCCATCGCTATCAAGACATTCGGCTTTCCGAGGAACTTTCGAAACATGCTGCCATAGCCGACGATCGTCCGCTTGGTAAACCCGAACGGATCGCGTTTGAACTCAGGCCATGTCAGTTCATATTCGTGGGCTACGTCTTTTAACTCGTGACTCAGACGGGAAGTCAGGCCTTCATCGCTGAGAAATGTCAGGTGATATTCCTCTCGCAATGCGAGCGCCTGAGAAGTGCTGGAAGGGATGCTGGAAGCAGCGGTCCATTCGGAGCCCGTATCGTTGTGAACGGGTTCGGTAACGTCCGGTGTTTCCGTGTAAGCTGCGGCGGCCTCGATTGCGGCCGGCTGATTGTTCTGGGTGACCGTAACGCTGGGATCGTCCACGACCTTTGCTGATGCCGCCGTTAACGGCGTGCCGTCAACGGGACAAAAACTGAATTTATCAGCAAACTCTTCTTGGCACTTGGAACAGAACTTCATCGACACTACCTCTTCTCGCCTTAGGGGGAGCAGCACTGGCTGTGATTCTGTGAACCTCGATAGCCCGTCTGCACCAGAAAATTCTCTTGCAAAACTTGTTTCGATTCGCTTGTCGAGAACTCTCGAAGGCCCTGGCGTGGTCCAGCGTTCGAGCAAAGCTTTGAGCTCGTCCTCGGAATCAAACTTATCTTCCGGCTCAACGCCCATTTCAGGCCTCCCTCAAAGTAACAATTTCCCGACCAGTATTCAATTCCTGATTGCTGCTTAAATACGGCCGCAGCACTCTTTTCAGATTCTCGCGCGCCCGGTAAAGGCGCGCCTTTATCGCCCCGACATCCGCATCCACGATTGCGGAGATCTCGTTCATGCTCAGCCCTTCATACTCGTAAAGAACGAGGGCTTCTCGTTGCAACTCCGGCAGCCTGAACACCGCGTCTCTTACCTGCGCTGCCAACTCTTCGTCGAGCAACCTTCGCAGCGGCGTATGCCGTGGCGGAGCCTCCGGCTCTTCGGTCATCTCGTCGAGCCCGGTCTCGCGTCCCGTACTTCTGAAATGCTTCAA
>JAICGQ010000271.1 GCA_025923035.1 Pyrinomonadaceae bacterium
ATCCTGCTCGAACAATTCAAAAATGTTCTGATCATCATCCTCCTGCTCGCTACCGCACTCTCCGCGTTTCTGGGCCACGGTGTTGAAGCGATCGCGATCACCGTCATCGTGCTCTTCGCGGTGATACTGGGGTTCATCCAGGAGTATCGCGCGGAGCGTGCGATTGAAGCGCTGCGCGAAATGGCGGCGCCCAATGCGACTGTGATTCGCGACGGCCGGGAGGAACGCGTTCCCGCGCGCGAAGTCGTGCCCGGCGACGTCATTATGCTCGCAACCGGCGACAAAGTTCCCGCCGACGCGCGACTCATCGAAGCAGTCAACCTGCAAACCGTCGAGGCGCCACTGACAGGCGAGTCCGCGCCGGTTGAAAAACATTCGACGGCGCTCGCGGAAGATCAACTACCTGCAGGCGATCAACGAAACATGGCGTTTGCCGGCACGGCTGTGACTTACGGTCGCGGCCGCGCGCTGATCATCGCTACCGGTATGGCGACTGAGTTCGGCAAGATCGCGCGAATGCTCCAGGACGTCGACACTGTTCGGACGCCGCTGCAGGGAAATCTCGATCGACTCGGCAAATCGCTCGCTCGCGCTGCGTTTGCAGTCGTGTTCGTGATCGTGATTCTCGGACTGTTTCGCGGTCAGCCTTTCGTCGAGATGCTGATCTTCGGCGTGGCGCTGGCGGTTGCGGTTGTTCCGGAAGCGCTGCCGGCAGTAGTCACGATCTCGCTCGCACTCGGCGTGAAGCGAATGGTGCGTCGCAACGCGCTGATTCGCCGTCTGCCTGCGGTTGAAACTCTTGGCAGCACATCAGTCATTTGTTCTGACAAGACGGGCACGTTGACTAAAGACGAGATGACGGTGCGACAGCTTTACGTGTCGGGCCACATGATCGACGTCACGGGCACCGGATACGAACCTACCGGGAAGTTCTCAACGAACGGTTCGGGTCCGCCGGCGTCGTTATCGATGTTGTTGCGCGCCGCCGCACTTGCTTCTGACGCACGTGTCGAACAGAAAAACGGTGCGGGCACGTGGGAAGTGAAAGGCGATCCAACTGAAGGTGCGCTGATTGTCGCGGCCGCGAAAGCCGGTCTCAACAAACCTGAACTTGACGCCCAGTTTTCACGCGTCTCCGAAATTCCTTTCACAGCCGAGACGAAACGCATGACGACGTTGCACCAAACGCCGGGTGGTGTCGTCGCATACGCGAAGGGCGCGCCTGAAGTCATCGTGCAGTCGTGTACGTCGCAGTTGATGGACGATGGCGTGGAGCCGCTCGACGACGCGCGACGCGCAGAGGTACTCGAACGCGCGCGACAGATGGCCGGCGAGGCAATGCGCGTGCTCGCGATCGCTTACAAGCCACGCGCTGTAATTGAAGACGCCGAACAAGAGATGACGTTGCTCGGTCTCGCCGGAATGATCGATCCGCCGCGGCCGGAAGCGAAAGCCGCCGTGCGCAGATGTGAGGAAGCCGGGATCAAAGTGATCATGATCACCGGCGATCATCCGCTGACCGCGAAAGCTGTTGCCGACGAGTTGGGTTTGTGCAAAAACGGCGTCGTCGTTAATGGCGCGGAGCTCGAGGCGATGGACGATGCGCAACTCGAGCGTGAAGTCGACTCGATCGAGGTCTGTGCGCGCGTGTCGCCGGCGCACAAGCTTCGCGTGGTAACCGCGCTTCAGAATCGCGGACAAGTCGTGGCGATGACGGGCGACGGCGTCAACGACGCGCCGGCGTTGAAGAAAGCCGACATCGGAATCGCGATGGGTATCACCGGCACGGACGTTTCAAAAGAAGCGGCTGCGATGACGCTCACCGACGACAACTTTGCGTCGATCGTTGCTGCGGTCGAAGAAGGACGCGGGATCTTCAGTAACATCAAGAAGTATTTGATGTACCTGTTGTCGTCGAACATTGGCGAGATCGGTTTGATGGCGGGAGCGACGCTCCTCGGATTACCGTTGCCGTTAACTGCGGTCCAGATTCTGTACGTGAATCTGGCGACTGATGGATTGCCGGCACTGGCGCTTGCGGTCGATCCGCCCGAAGACGGGCTGATGCAACGGCGCCCACGCAGTTCGCGCAGCGGGATCTTTACTAGGCCGGTTGTGCTGCTGATGGTGGTTGGTGGTGTGTGGTCTGCGATCGTGAATCTCGGTCTGTTCGTGTGGGCCTTGAATTCGGGTCGGAGCGTGCAGGAAGCGATGACGATGACGTTCGTGTCGCTCGTACTGATTCAGTTTTTCAAAGCTTACAACTTCCGGTCTGATCGGTTGTCGGTGTTGCACCAGCCGTTCGCAAACAAGTGGCTGAACCTGGCGATCGTCTGGGAGTTAGTGATGCTTGGGTTCATTCTGTACGTGCCGCTGTTGGAGCGAACGTTTGGAACATTTCCGCTGACTCCAACCGATTGGGTGATCATCGTTGTCGCAGCGCTTACGGTGTCGCCAGTTCTCGAACTGACCAAGTGGATCGAGCGACGCTGGCTAGCTGATGAGTTGCAGTAGTCTCACAGCGATTTATGTGACTTTCGCTTTTTAATCGAGGCGGGTTATAGCGAGAGACTCATCGGAAAAAACTTCCTATGTGTCTCTCGCTTCCTGGTTGGGACGGGTTATGGCGGGAGTTCGGTTATCTCGAACTACTTCGGATCCACCGGTAACCCTGCCTTAACCCAGGCATCGAAGCCGCCGTAGAGCGGATGCGCATTCTTCCAACCGCGATCGGTGAGTTCCTGTGCCACACGGGCACTCGAAGCTTCGTGCGGTCACGTGCAGTAAGTGATCACTGCACGATCGTGCGGAATCTCGCTGATGTGTTGCTCCAGTTCGTCGGCCGGCACGCGGATCGCACCCGGCAGTTTCCGGTCCGATTCCGCCCACGCCGTTGGATTTCGCGTATCGACAAACGCGAACGGCTCCCCGCGATTCAGCCGCTCTCCTACTTCGTCCACTGTGATTCTTGTTGTCTGCATAATGCGTTGTTATTGCAGGTCAAAAAACGCCAGTATCACGAACAAGACAAATTTCTTTGGCGGATGAAAAGGGCGAGTCAGGGGATGGGCTGATTAGGGAAAAGCGTGTTCGCGGCCCTTCTCATCAGGCCCATGATGAGCACAACTGACAGCAAAAATAAGATGACGTAAGGTACCAGCAATGCGACACCATCACGCGCAACTTTGAATAGAATTTCCGGCGCAATGAACGACAGGAGCGATACAGCCAGCGCGGGGACCGCTAAGACCATGTAAAAGGCTCGGCGCCTTCTCGCCATCTGCATCAAGCCGTAATTATTGAACGACATGCATAAAGACATGACCCCGGAACATAATCCCCAGAGCAAGAATGTCTCCAAAAAAGCATTAACCGTTGAAAGTGTAGGAAAGGCATTGACTTTAACTCCGCTTCCGTTTTCGCTCTTCCCTTCGAGCAAAGCTCTGTATTCATCAGCGGAAGTACGATAGCCCTCGAGTATGTACAACAATCGATCACTGAAACCTCGTTGATAACGTCCGGCAAACGGGTTCCACCAACTTCGCCCTCGATTCCACCACTGTTGTATCGACCTATCTGCGACTTCTACGGTCCAGTACGCGTTGGTTTTTATCTCACTACCAGCGGATCCCTGGCGGCCATATAGTTTGTCTGATCGGAAAGAGGCATCCGTTTCCGCTCTCTTGCGAATAGCATCGTTGGAGTATTCTGCGTAGCCCTTCTTCTCCATCGCCTCAAGAGCTTCGTCGCCGGAGGCGTAACGCAGAATCAGTAGAACCGTGCCGTCAGAATACTCTCCCAGGACTTTGTCTTGCTCTCGCTCCGGATTATTCGTTCTGTTTGCATCGATCGCGCTTCCGTCACGTGTGATGCGCACGAGATCCGCATGCTTTAACTCCTCGGGCAGCAAAGTGCCGAGGTCGCCAGTAACCATTGAAGTCCACTCTTGTCTGAGCTTGGGTACCTGGTTCGCGTCGACCTCGATCTCAACGAGGTCGGAAAGCGAAACCACGATCATGATCATTGCGATGGGCCTGAGTCTTCGAAACCACTCGTCGTACGGGGCCAATCTACCGAGACCATTGACGATGAGGATGTAGCCGACAAAATCCGGCAGGAACAGATCGACGGAGTTGATCCGTAGGTCGAGGACCACGAAGAAAAGCCCCCAGAAGATTCTTATAAACCCGACTCTCATGACCGTGACCTAAAGGATTTGCGAGTGTACGCGCGCGTGCGCGGAAGCTAGAGTCGTAAGGAACGCGCTGACACTATTCCCGTTTTCGCAGAAAGTCAACGGATAAAAACCTCACGATTTTGTGTGCGGAAGGTTGGGTCACAAAAGAAAAGCGGCAGACCGTACAGCCTGCCGCAAGTCGTTGATTCCTATGGTGCACCCGGCACGACTCGAACGTGCGACCCCCTGATTCGTAGTCAGGTACTCTATCCAGCTGAGCTACGGGTGCGAAGTGCGTAATACTAATAGTTAAGCGCGAATAAGTAAAACGGCCCTTATTATCGCGCGAAATAACCCGGTTTGGTGCGCGCCGTCAGATCCGAGTTCGCGACTTCCACCTTGATCTCATGCCACTTGCCGCGGACTCGTTCGCCCTGTGGTTGGTAGGAAACCGTGTAGAGCGACCGCAGGTTCGCCGCCACCTCACGATACAACTCAGCCATGTATTGCAAGCGATTGATGTCGTTGAGACGCCCGCCCGTGCGGTCGGCCAGCGATTGCAAACGCGCGCGTGCGGCTGCGTAGATCCCGACGATGTTCGGTGTCTGTAGCGGCAGTCTCTTCGGGTCGCCCGAGGGCAGAGCCAGCGGAAAGATCGTGACGCCTTGTCGATCCGCGGACGCAAGTACGTTTCTCAGGTCCGGACTCGAATGCGGATCGATCGTCGCGAGCGCTTCTTCATTCGACTGCACTTT
Organism: Pyrinomonadaceae bacterium; assembly: GCA_025923035.1. Taxonomy (GTDB): domain Bacteria; phylum Acidobacteriota; class Blastocatellia; order Pyrinomonadales; family Pyrinomonadaceae; genus PSRF01. Next base: position 4,933 of record JAICGQ010000271.1, read on the forward strand.
TGAGAGCGTCGAGCGATCGGAGTTGCGGAGCGACGTATCCAAACCATCCGTCAGAACCACGATCGCTTTTCGTCGTTTGCCTTCCTTTTCGAGCTCCTTCAACGCGAACTTCAGCGCGTCGTAAAAATAAGTCTCGCCGGCGCCTTGGGCGATCTCGATCGCGTAGGCTGCTTTCAGGCGATCGGTCGAGAAGCTCGCTAACGATTTTACTTTCGCGTTGAACTGGATCACGGCCACCCGATCGTCTGGCCCGAGCGCATCGAGGAAGCGCTGGCTTGCGAGTTTCAACTGCTGACGAAAGTTGACTGTCGAACCCGACATGTCGAGCATCAACACCAGACTGAATGGAGCATCGACTGGTTCGAAAAGTTGGATCGATTGCTTGACCCCGTCTTCGTAGACGACGAAATCGTTTCGCGTAAGCGACTTGATGGGGCGGCCCTGTTTATCGACCACACCGATATTCAACTGCACCAGCGAAGTCTCGGTGCGGATTACGTCGTCGACGTCCTGCGCCGTCGCCACAACGGCGGCAACGAGCGTCAGGAGGATTAAAAACACGAATCTGAATTTCATGGGAAAATTGGTCGGAAAAGTATGCCCGGCCACTGTGGATTTTTCAAACGCGCTAATTTCGGACGCTCGTAAAATGCGATCGGTTGCTTTGGCAAAGGCGGATATAATGCGGGCAGTTTGTAAAACGAAAGGACCTCACTTCGTTGTCGCTCCTCACAAGTTACCGGCCAAATTTCTGTTGCGAATGCGGCGAGAAGATCGTGCGGCTGCGTTGGCGTGTATGGACCAGCCGCAAGTTTTGCGACAAGTGTTTTCGTAGTTCCGGCGGGAATTACTGGCTACAACGTGCCGCCGCTACCGCAGTTCTCATCCTGACCGGCGTGCTGATCGGACGCGGCTGCCGTCACGAACGCCCGCCGCTCATCATCGAGCGTCCCGCTGCGTCACCAACCCAACCCACCGCAGCCGTAACTTCCCCCGCACCCGCTGAACACACCTACACCTGCGGCGCGCGCACCAAGAAAGGCAAACCATGCTCCCGCCGCGTCAACGGCCCCATCCGTTGCTGGCAACACAAAGGAATGCCCGCGATGCTCCCAGTTGAGAAGCTGATTATTAAAGAATGAAGGGATGTGAGTGTCTACGATCGCTCGACGAAAGCCGACACATATCTGGCGCTTGGTGTCCGCGAGCTATGGCTTGTGGATCCCGTTACCGCAACGATCGAAATCCGGCATCCGACTCATAAGAACGACATACCCAGCGTGGGAGATTACTACTTACCGGCGACGGCAAAAGGCCAAATCCCGCGTTCTGAACGGCTGGGAAGTCTCAGTTACCGAACTATTTGATGGCTTAGTTTAAGGGCCACAGACAACGCGGATCGTCATCTGTGGCCCAGCTTGTGGACAGGTGCGCCGGTTATTGCTGCGCGCGGGAGGTGGTGGCGTCCTTGAGGGTCTTCACCGGGGGCGCCGGTTTGCCCGGGAGTTTTACCGGATTCTTCAGTTTCGACATCACTTCCGTGATCGCGCGTTCGAGTTGCGGATCTTTGCCGGCAAGCACCGAATTCGGATCGTTGTCGACTTCAATGTCCGGATCGACCCCGTAACCTTCAATCACCCATTCGCCGCTCTTACTGGCAAAGCCAAACTCCGGCACGTTTACCACACCGCCGTCGATCAACGTCCCGCGGTTTGTGATACCGACAACACCACCCCAGGAACGTTTTCCAATCAATGGTCCAAGACCAGCCTCACGGAACATCGCCGGGAAGATGTCGCCGTCGGATCCGGAATTCTCGTCGAGAATCGACACCATTGGTCCAATGAACACAGCATCGGGATACGTCGTCGCCTCTTCGTTCGTGCGCGAATAACCAAGCGCCAACACCTTGCGCCGCAAGCGCTCGATCAGCATGCGCGACACGTTGCCGCCGCCGTTCGCGCGAACGTCGACGACCATGCCTTCCTTCGTCAACTGCGGGTAGTACCACTTGATGAACTCACGAATTCCATTCGTGCCCA
>JAICGQ010000272.1 GCA_025923035.1 Pyrinomonadaceae bacterium
GTGACGGACGTTGGCGATCTGAAACGCGACCACGCGGTGAAGAGAGCGAAGACGGAGAAGGACGCCGCGGTCGTGCTGGTCCAATTCGACGTCGATGAGTTTCAGGCGGGAACCATCATCGTGAATCCGACGGATCTCGATGTGAAGATTCTCGTCTTCGCGCCGCAAACGGGCCAGAAGAAGTTTGAAGGAAGTGTGTACTACAAAGCGGTCGGTGGACCGATGTTGAGACGTGATAATTGGCCCACCGGCACGCCCGTCAGAATGAGCACCGAAGCGGTGGGTATCGAAGCGGCGGAACAAGTGCGCGACTGGCTGATCATCGAGGACCAGAAGAAGAAGCAGTGAGAAGCGTCTTTGGTCTTAGACCTTCGATCTTTGTTCTTAGATCTTAGGTCCTGAGTCTCGGTCCTATGCCTTTGCCTTACTCGGAAACAAAGAACAAAGATCTAAGCTCAAAGATCATCTAATCTCGTCCAGCGCTTGGCCCAATCGTTCCAGCCCTGCTTCCAACACTTTCGTCTCGCCCGCAATCCCAATGCGGAAGTGCCGCGGGCGTTCAAAAAATCTACCGGGCACGACAGTCGTTTCATACTTCTCTCGCAACAACTGACACAAGCTCTCCGCCGTTTCCCCACTGCGCAGACGCGGAAACATCACGGTCCCAAACTCCGGCCGCACCGTTTCGAGATCGTCACGTGTATCGAGAAACGCATTCAACAACGCGCGATTTCGATCCATCAACTCTTTCGCGCGCGCCGCAATCTCATCGATCTGTCGCAGCGCAACCACGCTGAGCCGTTCGCCGCTGTGCACCTGCGTAGCACTGAAGACATCGTTGAGTAACCACATACGTCTCGCCAGTTCGGGTTCGGCCAGTATCCAGCCTGAACGCAGACCACTGAGCCCAAACGCCTTCGTCAAACTGCTCGTCACGACAAAATGATCGCCGAGGTGAAACGAGGTCTGCGGTGAGGCTTCGAACAACGTCTCCAAATACACTTCGTTCACCAGCACGCGCGCACCTACACGCCGCGCGATCTCGCCGACTTGTTTCAACGTCTCCTGGTCAGTCAGCACACCACTCGGATTGTGGAGGTTGGTGATAACGATCAACCGTGTCCGATCTGTGACGCATGGTTCGATCTCTTCCGGCAAAACCCGAAATCCGTCTTCAAACCGCCGCTGAAATCGTTTGACGTCCGCTCCGAGATAACGCGCGGTCGCCAGCATCGGCTCATAGGCCGGCTCCTCAAACAGTATTTCTTCGTCAGGCTGGAACAGCGCCGCCATTGCAAGATGGTTCGCGAAACTCGTCCCCGCCGTCGTGACGATCGACTTCGTATCGACGCGATAGCGTTCCGCGATCATCTGCAGCAACGGTTCGTAACCATACCCGCCGTAGGTCAGTTCGAGATCGTCAAGCGAGACTCGCAGGTCGCGAATGCTCAAGTTTCCAAGGCCGCTGGTTGCCAGGTTGAACCGCGACACTGATTGCGTCTTGGCCCAATGCATGTACGAAGATCCGGCCACACTGCGCGCCGCTGTCATTTGCTGCTCCTCCATCTCCAAAACCAGTAAACAGGAATGCCGGCCAGCATGATCGCGATGCCATAGAGCGTGTTTCGCGGATTTTGAAAGACAGTATTGATCGCGATCAGCCAGCAGGCGGCGATGAAAACGATCGTCGTGATCGGATGACCAGGCACGCGAGTCAACCCTTCGGTATCCGTCAATCGCCGGCGAAACACGAAGATACAGCAGGCCGTCAGACCGAAGAAGATCACGTCGACAGACACGACGTAATCCAGCAGCGATCCGTAGTCGCCCTGAAGTGCGAGCACGATCGCGAGAAAGCCTTGTAACGCGATGGCCACGATCGGCGCGCGCGTCCGTGGATGCACTGCGCCAACTTGTTTGAAGAACAGTCCGTCGTTCGCCATCGCGAAGTAGACGCGCGGCGCCGTCAACATGCTTTGACTGAGGAATCCGATCGTTGATACCGCGATCGCGGCCGCAATCGCGCGCGCGCCGAAGTTGCCGAGCACGCTGCGCATCGCGTCAGATGCCGGCGCATTCGACGCCGCCAGTCCGGAAACTCCGAGCACGCGCAGGTAAACGACGTTCGCCGCGATGTACAACACGACGACGCCGATCACGCCGAGTATCAATCCACGTGGCAGGTTGCGTCGCGGCTCCTTGATCTCACCGGCGACGAAAGTTGCCGTTTGCCAGCCGCCGTAAGAAAAGATCACCGGCACCAGGGCGACGCCGAATGCCGTCAGCAGATTCACTGAAGCCGGTCTGTCAAGAAATCCGCCGGGCGACGCAGCCGTGTTGCCGATGAACAATCCGCAGACGACGAGTGCGACCATCGCTGCGATCTTCAGGACCATCAGGACGCTCTGCACGGTGCTGCCTGCGCGTACGCCGAGACAGTTGATGATCGTGAGTAGCGCCAGCACGATCGCTGCCAGGATCGGAAAACTGATGGGAATGTTGGTTAACTGAACGAAGTACTGCGCGAATGTCACCGCGACCGCCGCCATGCCGCCCGTTTGAATCACGAGCAGCAACACCCAACCGTAAACGAACGCCACGAGCGGATGAAACGCTTCACGCAGGTAAGCGTACTGCCCGCCGACGTCGGGACGCGCCGACGCAAGCTCGGCCCAGATGAACGCGGCGGCGAGGGCAAATAATCCGCCGAGCAGCCACGTGCCGAGGACGAGAAACGGCGTATGGACCTGCCGCGCCACGAAAGACGGATTCATAAAGATCCCCGAACCGATAATGCCGCCCATCACGATCATGGTGGCGTCGAACAGTCCGAGACGGCGAGCAAGTTGTGGCTGGGTTCGCTGTGTCATCCGCGGTTTGAACGCGGATTATATATCAATAGATCAGTGGACCACCTCGTTGTTATTCATCGCCGCTTCTTCAGTGAGTCGGGTGAGCCATGAGGGGGACCAGCTTGACTTGCTGTCTCTTCCTTTGGCCGTTCGATCGCCGATGCCGCCCGGGGCGGGCAGTATGCGATTCACAAGGCCTAACAACTCCGCAGAGGCTTCAGGAAACAGCACATCAAACGTCACCGCCATCTTCGCCTGGATCGTAATGATCAACTCCGCGCGTCCCTGCTTACACGCCTCGACAATCTGCCGCGCCGCACGCTCAGCGCCGATCGAAGCCAGCGGCAGCGAATCGCTGATGCTGAACCACGCATACTCTTCCCGATGCTTTCCTTTGAAGTTCGCATTGCGCGGACTGCCCGTGCGCATCAGCCCCGGACAAACAGTCGTCACAACGATGCCGTCTTTGCGCAACTCCGCATTCAAACCCTTCGACAAACCAACGAGCGCAAACTTGCTCGCGCTGTACGGCACGAGATGAGGAACCGCGATCTTCCCACCGATCGACGAGATATTGACGATGCGACCCGACGCACGTTCGCGCATCTCCGGGAGCACCGCGAGTATCGTGTTCAGCGGCCCCCAGAAATGCGCTCGCATCGCGTGTTCGAAATCTTCACGCTTCATCACTTCCAGCGGACCGACCTGAATCGTACCCGCATTGTTGACCAGCACATCGATCTGTCCGAGCCGTTCGCGAACGCGACTCACCATACTCTCCACCTCCGCCATGTTCGTGACGTCGCACTTCACCGCCATCACTTCCGCACCTCGACTCTCGAGATCGTCGCTCGCCTGCTGCAACTCCTCTTCATCGCGCGCGCAAATCGCCACGCGCGCGCCATTCGCCGCAAACTCGCGAGCCAGCACCAGTCCGAGTCCTCTCGATCCTCCGGTGACGAGCACTGTCTTTCCGCGCAGGTCATATTCATTCATCTTTCGCCACAAAAACTTTCCGAGCGCGACAGCGCCGACTGCGATTGCCGCTGTCTTGAACGTGTTGATATCGCTGCTGGTCATTCTTCCGTCCCCCTTGAATACTGGTTCGCTTTCCGTACGAAGTGTTAACTTACCGTCAGAAGACGCAATAAGGGTGCCGCCTACACACGACGACAACCGTAATCGCAACTGCGACGCACTGGTGATCGGCGCCGGTCCGAACGGATTGGCCGCCGCCATCGTGATCGCGCGCTCGGCACGAAAAGTTCGCCTCTACGAACGCAGCGCCACTGTCGGCGGCGGAACAAGATCCGCCGAACTCACGCTGCCCGGTTTCATTCACGACGTTTGTTCCGCAGTTCATCCACTGGCCGCCAGCTCACCGTTCTTTTCGCAGTTGCCGCTACAAAAGTACGGGCTCGAATACGTCTATCCGCCATTGTCGCTCGCTCACCCTTTCGACGACGGCACCGCACTCGTCCTCGAACGTTCTCTCGACGCAACTGCGGCACGACTTGGCAAAGACGGCGCGGCGTACCGTCGCATTTTTTCACCGCTCGTTGAGACCTGGGACACGATCAAGGGCGATCTTCTCGGACCGATCGGCATCTCGCGTCATCCGTTTGCGATGGCCCGTTTCGGACTCAGCGCAATCAGGCCGGCGAAAGGTTTTGCGGAAGCGAAGTTTCAGGAAGACAAGACTCGGGCGCTGTTTGCAGGACTGGCCGCGCATTCGTTTCTCTCATTAGATCAAGCGGCGACGACAGCGTTCGGACTAACACTCGGCATACTCGCGCATACGGTCGGATGGCCGATCACTCGCGGCGGATCGCAAAACCTGGCAAACGCGCTCGCCGCGCACTTCGAAGAACTCGGCGGAGAGATTGTCACTAACCATCACGTCGAGTCGCTCGCGGATCTTCCTGCGGCGCGCGCGATCTTGTGCGACGTCACACCGCGACAACTCGTAAAAATGGCAGGCGATTCACTCACGTCAGGTTTTCGGCGGCGTCTCGAAAGTTATCGCTATGGACCAGCAGCTTTCAAACTGGATTGGGCGTTGAGCGCGCCCGTGCCGTGGAAAGCTGAGGAGTGCAAGAACGCAGCGACAGTTCACATCGGCGGATCGTTCGGCGAGATCGTCGAGTCAGAATGGAACGCGACGCACGGGCGCTATTCTGAAAAACCGTTCATGATCGTTTCGCAACCTTCGCTGTTCGATCCGGCGCGCGCGCCCGCAGGTCAACATACGCTTTGGGCGTACTGCCATGTCCCCAACGCATCGTCGATCGACATGACGGACGCGATCGAGCGTCAGATCGAACGCTTCGCGCCCGGTTTTCGCGACTGCATCCTCGCGCGCAGCGTCATGACACCCGCTGACTACGAACGCTACAACCCGAATCTCATCGGCGGCGACATCAACGGCGGCATCCAGGATCTGTCGCAGATGTTCCTGCGTCCCACGATGCGAATGTATTCAACGTCTAAAGAAGGTCTGTATCTCTGCTCTTCCTCAACACCTCCAGGCGGCGGCGTACACGGATTGTGCGGTTTTCATGCCGCCCGCCTCGCTCTGCGCAAAAATCTCCGCTGAAATCTGTGGAACCCGAAATGCTTTTACGTTAGGTGTCACTAAGCCTGACGTACGCATTTCAGACGGAAGTGCCGGAGAAAAACGAAATGAAAACACCAGATATCGAAGTTGACGACCGCACAGCAATCCCCAAAGAAGCCACCACGCCGCAGCAGTTAATGGACGATCTTTTGGCGTTTGACGCGGTACCCGCGCCGGTGATCAGTCTCTATCTCGACGCGCGGGTGAACGAACACGGCAAGCGAAATTTCATGCCCTTCGTGCGCAAGCAATTGTCAGAACGAGTTAAGTCGTTTCCGCTTAATAGCGAAGAGCGCGCGAGTGTCGAAGAAGACTTCGTGCGCATCATGCGCTATCTCGAAGACGGCGTGCGCGAACCGACGCAAGGTGTCGCACTGTTCGCGTGTTCGGCTTTGGATGATTACTTTCAGGTCGGACAGTTTGAGGCGCACTTCGAACGCAATCGCCTGCTCGTTTTGGAGCGACCGCACGTTTATCCGCTCGCACGGTTGATCGATCAGTATCGACACTACGCCGTCGTTCTCGCTGATACGAATCGCGCGCAGATTTTCGTCTTTGCTGCCGGACGCGCCGTCGAACAGGACGACATCCAGAACGTGAAGACAAAGCACACGAGCGTCGGCGGCTGGTCGCAGGCGAGATATCAACGTCACGAAGAAAACTATCACCTGCATCACGCGAAGGAAGTTATCGATGCGCTTGAACGTACCATGCGCGATGACCGGATCGAGCACGTGATTCTCGCCGGCGATGAAACGGTCGTGATTCCGATCCTGCGCGAACAGATGTCCAAAGAGCTCCAGGAGAAAGTTATCGACGTTCTTAGTCTCGGCATCGACACGCCCGAGCACGAACTGCTTGAAGAATCTCTGACCGCATTTCAGCGTCACGACAGTCTGACTGACATGGAAAAGGTCGAACGTCTGTTGGGTGAGTTTCGTGGCGACAATCTCGCGGTCGCGGGTGTCCCGGATACGCTGGCGGCGCTTTCGAATGGACAGGTCGAGGAGATGTTGATCGTCGCGTCGGCTGACGGTTTGAAGTTCGACGAGGAGGAAGTTCGGAAAGTGCTCACGGTCTACGGCGCCGATGACATTCCGGAAACACTCGATTCGCGTGCGGTCGCTGACGAGCTGATTCGTCGTGCCAACCAGATGTCGGCTGCGCGCACGACGTTCGTAGAGGACCAGACTCGACTCGAACAGCTCGGCGGTGTTGGCGCGCTGCTGCGCTACCGCATCTCCGAAGAGAATGCGGCGCCCTACGAACAGGGCGACGCCGTTCCGCGTTCGCGAGCGATCTCGAAATCAACGGCTTGAATTTTAGGAGAACAAAAATGTCAGACAAGGATCGGCAGAAGAAGGACCACGAACGCGTTGATAAGAAGAACAAACGCCGGCGTGAGAGTGAAAACCCTCGCTTGCAAACCGCGCAGCCGCGTCACCAGGCGCGGGCAGAGTCGAACCTGAACGATGCTCAGCCCGGGCCTGATCAC
>JAICGQ010000273.1 GCA_025923035.1 Pyrinomonadaceae bacterium
AGCTGCCGATTGATCGTCGAGCGCACTCGGCGCACGCGCAATTGACGCAGTTTGTTCGAACGTCAACGCGCGTTCCTGTTGTTCGCGTTGCGCTGCATCAAGACCGCCGGCCGTCAGGTTAGCTTCGCGAAACGCGAATGCGCTCCACTCAGCGAGTCCCTGCGAAAGCCACGCATCGTCAAACGATTTGAGCCCGACTGTCTGTCCCCACCACTGATAAGCGATCTCGCGTTGTAGTTTCTCCTCCGGCACCGGACGCGTCGGGTCGAACAACTTGGTCGAGAGAAAGATCATTCCCGGACCGGAATACGTGTCGAGACTCTCGTCGTCGATCTGCACGATGACGAGGCGATTACCGAAAAGCGGTGCGCCGTATTTCTTGGTGTAAAACTCGAGCACGCGGCCCGTCAGTTCGGCGTATGACTCGAGCCGCTTTTCGCTGCCCGGCATGGCATACAACTGAAGTTCGTAGTTGCTGTAGCGGAGGTTGCGATTGATGTACTGTCCGGCGGCGAAGTTACCAATCAGCACCGGATTGCGATGTACAAAACGATAACGAACTGCGCCCTCTTTCGGCGCCTGCTGGGCGACCACCGCTTCATCGCTGGTGCCGGCCACCTGCAAACCTACGGGGACGATAAACGTGATGTCCGAGGTCGCTCGGTCGGCTGCGTAGTCATGAAAAGGAAACCACCGCGAGGCGTACATCAGGTACGAACCTTCGTTGCCGACATAAGCCAGACGCCGTGTAGCCAGCGGCCCGCCTTCCGGCGATACCAGTGCGCCACTCCAACGAATTCGCAAGGTTATCGGCTGATTCGCGGGAACAACCTGGCCCAGGTCGATCCGCACGCTGGGTCCCAGCGCGCCGACGCCGACGTTGTCTTGCACGAACCCGGTCAGCGCTTTTCCGTCTTTTTCGATACTTTCTACCTTCAACGCTCCGTTTAGCTCAAAGACGACGGACCGCGTCGCGTCCAACGGCACAAACGTGATGTCTGCGCCCGCCCGGAGCAGGTGTTGATCTGGAATAATCTGGGCTTCGATTCGGTAGTGGGTAACGTCAAAACGGCTGGCGACAGGCTGTGGCGCCGGCTGTTGTGACTGTGCTGAGAGTGCCAGCATCAGGACGGCCAAAGCCGCCGCAACGCGAGGAAAGATGAACTTAGTTCTTATCATGACTTTCGATGGTGCTTGATTATACCGCTGTTTGCGACTGTTTTGGATGGCCGGAAGGCCACTCCGGTTGGCTGCAACCCGTTTAATCTGTATGCCGCGCTGGCCGCTTGACAGTGCCTGGTTCGCGACATAAAGTCGCAGCCACGCTGCGTAAGACGCCGGCGGTCCCGGATCCTGCTCGTCTGAGACCATCATCCACATCCAAAGGAGTTTTGTTTATGAGACGCGTCTCCAAGTTGTTTTTGCCCCTATTAATCTGCGCGCTCGCAGTTCTTTCCGGGCAAGCCCAAACCGCCCGCAACGTGCGGGTCGACTTCAAGGAAACCACGCTGAAGAATGGTCTCCGTGTGATCACTGTTGAAGATCGCTCGGCCCCTGTGATCGCGCTTTCCGTCACCTACAACGTCGGCTCGCGTGACGAGCGCGAGGGCCGCACCGGCTTTGCTCACCTCTTTGAACACATGATGTTCAAGGGATCCGAGAACATTGGATCAGGTGAACACTTCCTCCTCGTCTTCAACAACGGTGGCACCATGAACGGCACCACCAACGAAGATCGGACCAACTATTTCGAAGCACTTCCGGCGAACCAACTCGATCTCGCTCTGTTCCTCGAAGCGGATCGAATGAAGAGCCTCGCCATCACCAAAGAGAACCTCGACAACCAGCGCAACGCAGTCCAGGAAGAGCGACGTCTCGGTGTCGATAACCAGGCGTACGGCAAGAGCCAGGAAAAACACCAGGAGATGATGTACGACAACTTCGCGTACAAGCACTCCGTGATCGGCTCAATGGATGATCTCAACGCCGCGTCTGTCGAAGACGTTGCCGCGTTCTTCAAAACGTACTACGCGCCGAACAACGCGGTGCTCGTTCTCGTCGGCGACTTCAACACCACCGAAGCGCTCGCGAAGATTCGTGCTAACTTCGAAAGCATTCCGCGTCAACCCGATCCGCCGAAAGTCGACATGACCGAGCCGCAACAAAAAGCCGAGCGCCGTGCGGCGATGGAAGACGTGTTGGCCCGCGCCGCGCGCATCGACATGGCTTACAAGGCCGTGCCGGGCAACACTGCCGACTTCTACGCGCTGCAGGTGCTGAGTGCAGCGTTGCAGAGCGGCCAGAGCTCGCGTCTCTATCAAAAGCTCGTGAAGGAAAAAGAGATGGTGACGGGCGTCGGCGGTTTCATGGATGAGAAGCGCGGCATCGGTGGTTTCTACACCAACGCCACACTGCGTCCGAACGTGAAGCCGGAAGACGTCGAAGCGATCATCTATGCCGAGATCGACCGGCTGAAGAAAGAACCGATCGCCGATTGGGAACTGCAAAAAGCGAAGAACACCACTCGTCGCAACTTCATCAATGGTTTGCAGAGTTCACTTAATCGCGCCGTCTCGATAGGCCAGTACACGGTCTATTACAACGATCCGAACCTGATCAATTCGCGACTCGAGAAAGTCGCCGCCGTCACTAAAGATGACGTGCAGCGAGTAGCGAACAAGTATCTGGCCGAGACCAATCGCACGATTGTGGTCACCACCCCGAAGGCGAAAGCCAAGAGCGCCACCGGCTCGTCGGCACAGTAAAGGAGTTAAAGATAAGCAATGAGAATCCAAACTAAGATAAGCAACGCCGTCGTCGCGCTGATACTGATCGCGCTCGTGTCCTCGCTGGCCTTTGCCCAGGGCGGCGCGCCAACGGTCCAATCGACACAGTCGCAAACCGCCAAGGGCGCTGTCGTCAAAGGCAAAGCGCCTGTTAACAAAAACGTCCTGAAAGTAAAACTCCCGCGCGCCGAAGAAGCCGCGTTGCCGAACGGCTTGCGGGTGGTCCTGCTCAGAAGCACGAAAGTGCCGACCTTCAACATGCAGATGGTCGTGTTGAGCGGCGGACTTTCCGACAAGGCTGACTATCGCGGCCTCGCAAGCTCGACGGCTACGTTGTTGCGCGAAGGAACCGCGAAGCGTTCCAGCAAAGACATCGCCGAACAGGTCGACGCCCTTGGCGCAACGCTCTTCGCAAGCTCGGGTCTGTCGTCGATGACGAGCACAGTCAGTGTTGGCGGCCTGGTCGAGAACCTCGATCAATCGCTCGAACTCTTTGCCGACGTGGTCCGCAACCCGAGCTTCCCGCAAGGCGAGGTCGACAAGTACAAGACGCGCACGTTGGCCCAGCTTCAGTTTCAGCGTTCGATCCCGCAGTTTCTCGCGGCGGAGCAGTTCCAGCGCGCGATTTACGGCAACGCACATCCGGCTGCCCTGGTCGCGACGCCTATCGAGTCGATCCAGAAACTGACGAGCAAAGATCTCGCTGACTTCCATTCAACCTATTACCGTCCGAACAACGCCATTCTCGCGATCGTCGGCGACGTCACTATGAAAGAGGTGATGCCGAAGATTGAAAAGGCGTTTGGCGACTGGCAGAAGGCCGATGTTCCCGCAGCCACGATTCCGCAGGCGCCGGCCCAAACCGCGTCGCGGATTCTGCTGATCGATCGTCCCGGCTCGGTGCAGACCGTGTTGCAACTGGGCACACTCGGGATCGAGCGCACCAGCCCCGACTACTTCGCCGTGTTGATGGCGGATCGTGTTCTCGGTGGTGGTCCATCAGGACGGTTGTTCCTGAACCTGCGCGAAGACAAGGGCTACACCTACGGCGCGTACAGCGGCTTTGGCGGTTCGCGTTTCCGCGGCACGTGGCAGGCGAGCTCGGAAGTTCGCACGGACGTTACCGAAGGCGCGATGAAGGAGTTCATGTACGAGCTGAACCGGTTGCGTAATGAGACCGTTCCGGCGGAAGAACTCGAGAACGCGAAGCGCGCGATCGTCGGCAGCTTTGCGTTGTCGCTCGAACAGCCGCAGTCGCTGTTGCAGAACATCATCACGCAGAAGCTCTACAATCTGCCCGCTGACTACTGGGATACTTATCCGCAGAAAGTCGCGGCCATCACTGCCGCCGACGTGCAGCGCGTGGCGCAGAAATACATCGACCTGGGCCACCTGCAAGTGGTTGCCGTAGGCGATGCAGCGAAGGCGCGCGAGGTACTGGCGAAGTACGGCAAGGTCGAAGTGTTCGACGCTGAAGGAAAGCCAGTGGCTGGACCAACGCAGAACGAGAAGTAAGTTTAGTTCGAGCGTTTATCGAAACACGGATGGCACTGCTGATCAGTGTCATCCGTGTTTTACTGTTTGGTCCCTGTGAAATCGATATTTCGCTGATCGTCGAGTAATCCCGCAAAAGATTTGTCCACCGGCGTGAAAGAGTAGCCGTCTTTCGAAGGAATTAGTCGATACGTCTTCTGGGATGGCGACGCGACCATGAACTCGTAATTGCCGTCGCTGTCGGTGGTCGCGGTGAGCACCATTCCTGTCGGACTGACCATCACAATGGTTACGTTTGCGATACCGATCTTGCTCGAATCAACCACGCGACCCGTGATCCTCACTGTGGAACGCTGGCGAGCGGAGGCGAGTCGTAGCGCCTCTTCTTCGGTCATCGGCAGACTAGATACCGGCGACTGAGGTTTTGGCGGCTCTGGTTTAGGAATCTCGACGGGCGTGGCTTCAGGCGTCGGAGACGTTTCCGCGGCCGGCGTGGGCGAGGTCGTTGCTTCAGTGGTGGCTGCCGCAGAGACAGGCGCGGACGCGGCCGACGGCGTTTCTGCCGAGGTGATGAAACCGCCGCCGGAAATCTTCTGTTCGAGGCCGTCGACCGAGCCGTTGATCTTCTTGTAGAGCTGTTCGATAACGGAGCGCCGTGTCGGATCAGGATCTCCCGCGTTGTAACTCTTGATGTAGTAGTCGAGTGCTTCCTGTTTTTTATCGTTCTGTTCGAGCGCGGCGCCCAGGTGCCACAGCGCGGTGCGCCACGATGGTGTTCCCGCGGGAAGGGTGGTCGCTGCCCGTTTCAAATGGGCGATTGCCTCGTCGTTTTTCCCCTGGTCCAACAGCGCCCAGCCAGTGAGATCTTCGATACGTCCCTTGAGAATCTTTGCGAGCACATCCTGCGGCGCCTCGGCAACGTCGGGAACGTTTCCGGCGGCGATTGCGCGCGCGCGTAGCGCGGTGTACTCGTCAGCCTGGACCGCCATCGTTGCGTTCGGGACTTTGACGGCTTCCTCCGAAGCTTTACCGGCTTCCTCTGCGAGCGCGATCACGGTTGGCAATGCGATGTTGTGCCGGAGCAGCCTGCTCGCCGCGTACAGTTGACGGAAAGCGCGCATGTTGTCAGTGCCCGAAGCAAAATCGCGCGCTGCTGCTGCGGCTGCACTCTCGTCGATCTTTTCCGCGGAGATCGCTAGATTAAATACGAGCAGCGCTTTCAGCGTCTTTGCATTGGCCGCGGTGTCGGCTGCGGTCTTTTGATAAATACTGGCATGACGTTCCGGCGCGAGTAGTTCAAGGAAACCTGCTTCACTTGCAGGCAGGTGGCCCGCGAGATACGTCTGAATCTGATCGTCTTTGATCGAGAACGATTCCTTCAGCACTTCTGCCGCTTCTTCATATAGCCCCATCGACGACAACACGCTCGCGAGTTCATACGCCAGAGTCGGAAACTTTCCGTAGTTCCGTGCATGACGCATGGCGCGTTCGGCGTCCAGCGGGCGGTTCTTGCCGACGAGCGCGCGGGCCAAGGCGATTTGTCCCCACGTGTAGCGCGATTCGATGCCGACAGCTTTGTACGCCAGGTCCAATGCCTTGTCGTGGTTGTCGCGAGCGGTGAGCCAGTAGGCGGTGCCCGCGAGCAAAGGAAGGTTGCGTGGCTCGTCGGCGAGCGCAGCTTCGAGTTCGCGATTGGCTTCGTCCTGACGGTCCAACTCGAAAAGCGAGAGCACTTTGCCGGCGCGTGCGGCGCGATCTTTCGGATCGGCGGCGAGTTGTTCGTTGTAGAGCGCGAGTGCTTCTTCGGCTTTGCCCGAGGCGCGATAAAGATCCGCGAGACTTCCGCGCGAGACTTTCGAAGCCGGATCGAGATCGAGTGTACGTTTGTATTCGGCGGCGGCTTCGTCGAGCCGCAGCGAGATGTGATAGCCGAGCGCGAGCACTCGATGAGCTTCGGCGAGATCGGGTGCGATCGTGGCGGCGCTTTCCGCGACGCGAATCACGTCCTTTCCGCGTTCAATGTTCAGATAAAAAGCGGCGAGAGTCAGCAGACGTTTGGCGTCCTGGCCGTATTTGGCTTCGATGTTCTGCGCCGCTTTGAGAGCGGCAGCCTGCTCTCCGCGCACCCAGAGGTTCGTCGGAATCTGCGCAATGACGCCGGTAAACAGTTGATCGGAAACTGTCAGATCGGCTTCGTCGATTGCCTGGAGAAGCTGTTGGGTGCCGCCGACGCTGTCGCCTGCTTGCAACGCCTGATCGCCGAGGGCGGCGTGTGTGCTGATCAGCAGCTCGGTTGCACGCGCTCGCGATTTCGAATTCGGATGCGTGTCGAGAAACTCTTTCAATGCGACGGCGCGTTTTGCGAGCGGCAGGGTCAACGTGAGTTCGACTTCTTCTGACTCGTCGGCATCGAGTTCTGCTTGTTGTGCCGGGGTCAGTCGTTTGGGTGCCGGTGTTGCTTTCGCCGGTGTCTTGCGAGTCGACTTTGGCGTCGCAGGTTTTAGTGCTTCGGTGTTGCGTGCGGGCAGTTCGTCTAATACAGCAGGACTGGGAATTTCTGCTGGCGTGGTTTCTGGTTTCGGTGTTTCGCTTGATTCCGGTGATGGACTTTCACTCGGTGTCGCTGCTGGAGTTTCCGCTGGTGTAGCTGCCGGTGTTTC
>JAICGQ010000274.1 GCA_025923035.1 Pyrinomonadaceae bacterium
AAAAGATCGGAGTCGAAACTGAGCACGAATACCTGTTTGAGGAAGTGAAAAGAAAGATCGAGGTAGCGAAATAGCATGTCTCACGAATCACTGATCTCGGCGCTTTATGTTTTCGCGCTCGCCGCGTTTCTTGGCTATCAGGTGATCTCGCGCGTGCCGCCGCTGTTGCACACGCCGTTGATGTCCGCGACAAATGCCATCTCCGGCATCTCGCTCGTCGGATCGATCGTCACGGCCGGCGCCGGACACAGCACGACGAGCACGATTCTCGGATTCGTCGCCGTCGTTTGCGCCAGCACAAACGTGGTCGGCGGCTTCGTGATCACCGATCGTATGTTGCGAATGTTCAAGCGAAGAGACGTAACGAAAAAAGACTGATTAGAACTTTGAACTTTGTGCTTGGTACTTTGTTTACAAAGCTCTAAGCACAAAGAACCAAGCTCAGTACCCACGACAAGCACGTTGCAAACCTATTTCATCGAACTCAGCTACCTGCTCGCTTCAATCCTGTTCATTTTGGGATTGAAGGGATTGAGCCATCCCGAAACCGCGAAACGTGGAATGCATCTCGCCGAGTTTGGCATGTTGATGGCCATCATCGGCACGCTGATGCATCACGAGATCGTCACCTACACGTGGATCCTTGCCGGCCTCGCGATCGGTTCGGTAGTCGGACTCGCAATGGGTGTTTGGGTGCCGATGACTGCGATGCCGCAACGAACTGCGTTGTCGCACGCGTTCGGCGCGCTCGCCGCTGCACTCGTCGGCGTCGCCGAATACCTGAAAGGCGCGGGCCATCTCGACACCGTGACGATGAGCGCACTTGGTTTCGAAGTGATGCTCGGTTCGCTTACGACCACCGGAAGTCTTCTCGCATTTGCAAAACTGCAAGGCATGGTGCGCGGCACGCCGATGACTTACAAAGGGCAGAACGTCTTCAACATGCTTCTGCTCGCAACCACGGTCGGCATCTTTATCTACCTCGTCATCAACCCCGGATCGATGACGCTATTTTTCATCATGGCCGGGCTCGCCTTCGTTTTCGGTCTGTTGCTGGTGATGCCGATCGGTTCCGCGGACATGCCCGTCGTGATGTCGTTGTTGAACTCATACGCGGGACTCGCTTCAGCCGCGACGGGATTCGTGCTCTCGAATAAAGTGCTGATCATCGCCGGCACGCTCGACGGTTTCTCCGGATTTATTCTGTCGATACTCATGTGCCGCGCGATGAATCGTTCGATCACGAACGTTCTGTTCGGGGCGTTCGGTAGCGCAACAACGGCGGGAGAAAGCGGCGAGCAACAAGGCTCGATGCGCGAGGTCGGTCTCGAAGACATCGCGACACAACTGGCTTACGCAAACAAAGTTGTGTTCGTCCCCGGTTACGGATTGGCCACGGCGCAGGCCCAACACGCCGTGCGCGAGCTCGCCGACGTGCTCGAAAAACGCGGCGTCACAGTGAAGTACGGAATTCATCCTGTCGCCGGACGCATGCCGGGCCACATGAACGTGCTGCTTGCCGAAGCGAACGTGCCGTATTCGTCGCTCTACGAGCTCGAACAAATCAATCCGGAGTTTGCGACGACTGACGTGTCGGTAGTCATCGGCGCAAACGACGTCGTGAATCCCGACGCGCGCGACAATCCGTCGAGCCCAATCGCCGGCATGCCGATTCTCGAAGTCGATCGTTCGAAGTCGGTGGTGGTCCTGAAGCGCGGACAGGGCAAAGGCTTCTCCGGTCTCGAGAACCCTTTGTTTTTTAAACCGGTAACAGGCATGCTGTACGGCGATGCGAAAGACACGCTGACCCGCCTGGTTCAAGCCGTGCAACACGCATAACCGCGCGGGAGCTTTGTGCTTCGTTCTTTGTGCTTTGAACCAAGTACTAAGCACGAAGGACCAAGAACCAAGTACGCCCGTCGCGCATCAAACATTTCCCCGAATGATCTCGAAACCAAATCGTCCGTTTTCTGGAGAACGCATGCGAAGATTTCTATCCGCCCTGGTGTTGGCGAGCGTCCTCGTCACCACTTTTCCTGCAACCATTCCCGCGACCTTTGCGCAGCGCGCCGAAAAGACTAGTAAGAAGACTACAACCCAACGCGGCGTCGACACGATCGCCGCGAATCAGTTGAGAGACTATCTAACGTTCATCGCATCCGATGAAATGGAAGGACGCGACACACCTTCGCGCGGCCTCGATACGACCGCCAAGTTTCTCGCGATGAACCTCTCGCGCTGGGGCTTCAAACCGGCCGGCGACAACGGTACTTTCTTTCAGAATATCGAACTACGACGCAATCGCACCGACGGCGGGAAAACAAAGGCGGAATTCAACGATAAGGCATTGAACCTCGGCACTGAATTCGTTCCGGTAGCAGGCACCGGCAACGTGTCGGGGCCACTCGTGTTTGCGGGAAACGGCTGGTTCATGAAGTCGAAAGAATTCGACGCGTACAAGGGAGTCGATCCGGCCGGCAAGATCGCCGTCGTCTTCGTAACACCGAACGCGATGCCGCGTGGGGCGAGTCGCAGCGACATGTCCGGCAAAGCAGGTGAAGACTACATGAGTCCGATCGAATACGCGCGCAGCAAAGGCGTGGTCGGATTGATCTATGTTACCGATTCTCAATACCTAACGAACCGGCAACGATTCATGTCACGCGGATCTACGGTAGTCGCGAAGTTTCAGACTCCTACCGCAGCGACTGCTCCGGCAGCTCCGACAATTCCGTCGATCGCGGTTTCGCTGGAAGCGGCTAAGGCGTTGTTTGCTGGTGAGAAAGATGCTGAAGCCATCTTCGCTGACGCTTCGGGTACGAAGTTACCGGCGCCGTTCCTGTTGAACGATCAGAAGAAAGTGACATTGAATCTCGCCAGCAACAGCGAGACGATCGGAACGCAAAACGTCGTCGCTGTTTGGGAAGGCGGCGATCCGGCGTTGAAAGCGGAGTACGTCGCTTTGGGGTCGCATTACGATCACGTCGGATCGGGTTGTGGGCCAGCCGGCGTTGAAGACACGATTTGCAACGGCGCAGACGATGACGGATCAGGCACGACTGCGATGCTTGCGATGGCCGAGGCGCTCGCGAAAGCACCGACGCGGCCGAAGCGCTCGCTGCTGTTCGTCTGGCACTGCGGCGAAGAGAAGGGATTGTGGGGTTCGCGTTATTTCACCGAGTATCCGACCGTGCCGCTCAATTCAATCGTCGCCCAGATCAACATGGACATGATCGGACGCAGCAAAGTGGAAGGCGATACGAAACCGAGTAATAAGGATCTGAGTGGTCCAAACGCGATCTATCTCATTGGCTCGACGATGATGAGCACGGAGCTGGGCGAGATCGTCAATGCCGTGAACAAGTCGTACCTGAATCTGACCTTCGACACTCGCTACGACGATCCGAAAGATCCGAACCGGTTCTTCTATCGCAGCGACCACATCAACTACGCGCGCAAAGGTATTCCGATCATCTTCTTTTTCGACGGTGTGCACGAAGACTATCACCGCAAGAGTGATACCGCTGACAAGATCGATTATCAGAAGATGGAAAAAGTGACGCGCACGATCTACATGACGGCGTGGGAGATCGCGAACCGTGCGGTGAGGTTGAAGGTCGATAAACCGTTGCCGGCGCAGATCTCGATCAGTTAAGACTTGCCTCGTTCGGCTAACAGACGGCGATAAGCTTCGGCGCGTGAGAGTTTCAACTCACGCGCCGCTTTTTTTAGCGCCGCTCGATGATCGAGTCCGTCGCGTTCAAATTGATCGACCAGCAAACCAACACTTGCAACTTCCTTCGTAACTTCGCCTTCGAGTAACGTGCGGTCGATTAACAAAACAATCTCTCCGCGCGCGTCTTCATTTGAATAATACTCAGCGAGATCACTTAGTCGCCCGCGTTTGATTTCTTCGTGTAGTTTGGTCAATTCACGCGCGACGACCGCTTCACGTTCGCCAAGAACCTCAAGTGCGTCGTTCAACGTTTCCGCCAGACGATGTGGCGCTTCATAGAAAACGAGCGTTGCCGGTACGGATCGCAATTCGGTCAGCTTCGTGCGACGCGCGTTCGAGCGAGCAGGTAGGAAGCCGCCGAAGAAAAACTCATCAGTCGGCAGGCCCGCCGCAACCAGCGCCGCGATCAACGCACTTGGACCAGGCACTGGAACTACGCTCACGTCGTTCTCGATTGCTGCACGGACCAATCTGAAACCCGGATCGCTGATCGACGGCGTTCCGGCGTCGGAAACCACCGCCACGTCTTTTCCTTCGCGCAGGAGATCGATTAGTTGGCGCGCGCGTTCCTGTTCATTGTGTTCGTGATAACTGATCGTCTTTGTCGCGATGCCGTAATGCTGAAGCAGTTTGCGCGTGTGACGCGTGTCTTCGCAGGCGATGAGCGCCACGTTGGTTAGCACCTCGATGGCGCGATGCGTGATGTCTGCGAGGTTACCGATCGGCGTCGCGACGAGGTAAAGGGTGCCGGGCATGCGCCGTATTCTGACATGACAAAGGCCCCGGGGGAACCGAGGCCTTTTCCTGGAAGGGTAAAACAGGCGGATTTACGGGATGCTGGGCTCCAAGCGCGGAATTACTGAGGGAATGGAATTCGTCGCATCCAATCGTCGATGCGATCGCGACGATAGTCGTCGTTGCGGCCGTCGCGACGGCGATAGTCGTCATCGCGGTTGCCGTAGTTGCCGTTGTATCTAAAACCGTAGACGTCGCTGATGAATCGCAGCTCGCGTTGGATCTGCGACCAGTCGGACGACAGGCGACCGTCAAACCAGCGCGGTCGTGCTACGCGGTCCAGTTGCTGTCCTTCCTGCAATACGCGTCGTGCTTCGTCGGCGCTGCGGTTCAGATCGCGGCCGTTGCCGACGCGTGATTTCAGATCGCCGACAGCGTCGCGAAACTGATGTACTTGTTCGTTGATTCGATCTTCACGGTCTGAGCCGTTGGCGCGACTGCGATCGAGTGCGCGGTCCATGTTGCGTTCGAAGTCTTTCGACAGGCGGTCCAGGCGATGAACGGAGTCGCGCAGGGCACGTTCATCGTAGCGTCCGTAACCGTCTCGGTCGCGATCGCGGCCTCGGTCATCACGCCCCCACTGGGCGGACGCTGCAGCCGGCAGCAACAGGGCAACGATGGCTGCAGCAAGTATTGAAAATTTCAGTGTGTGTCGGTTCGTCATTTTTTCTATCTTCTCCTCAGTAGCGCTCTCGGCCCAACCGAGCTTTGGCAACTGCCGTGCCCATTCTTTAGATCCGCGTTTTATTAACGGAAATACCCGCCTTCCCAGCGCTCCAGCGCCAAAACGTGCACCACTCAACGGAAAAGGTTAGGTCGTGCTCGGTTACTTGTGCTGGTCGAGGAGGATGGAGATGTGGTGGTTGATGTCGGAGGCGTGGAGGGTGGGGCGGTTCCTGGTGAGGGATTTCCAGCCGGGCGCGCCGGAGGTTGTTTTCGCTAACACCAGCTCTTCGCTCGCCGAGCGAATGCCCAGGTGACGAATGTTCGCACTGGCCAGCCCGCCGCCGTGCACGATCCCGTCACGCGGCACTCGCGGCCAGCCGGCTTCTATACAAAGCGTCCGCACACCAAACGTGAGCGTGATCAGATGCCCGACCATCGTGGACGTTCCAGTGCGAAATCGATGGCCTTCACTGCGCGCAATCTTGATACTCGCACCAGCACGATTCGCTTCGCCGGCAGCGGTCGTAAAACTCTCCATCAACCACTGAATACCGGCCTTCCGCAACAGGTCGTTCGAATTCCTCAACGACAGGTATTCCGCCAGGTCCTGGCGTCCCGCGAGGCGCGCTTTCTGCTCCGCCTCCGAGAGTACTGCTGCCCAGGCTTCGTCAAGTTCACTCATGTCTGTTTTGTCTTGGTGATGGTATCATGAGCCCCGAATCGTCCCCCACATAACCGACGCACCAGATGCGGAACCGTTCAAGATGATCCCAATTTATCGAGCCTCGAGATTCCTGTTAACCGCTTTCTTACTCGGTGGACTTTTCCTGCTGATCCACGCGAACCCCTTGGCCCAGTCGCCCCAACTTCCGGCGCCAAAGACCCACATTAACGACGTCGCTAACGTCATCGACGGCCAGGCCCGCACGCGACTTGAAGGCGTACTCGAAAGGCTCAAGGAGAAAACCAAGATCGACCTCTACATCGCAGTGGTCGATACCACTGACGGGATCCAGATCTCCGATTACTCGCAACGACTCGCGCGCGAGTGGAACGTCGGTTCGAAAACCAGCCGCGGTAAGAGCCTGCTGCTCGTGATCTCGGCAGCGTCGAAGACGTCGTTTACTCAGTACACTCGCGGCGTCCAACCCGACCTCCCCGACGGCATCCTGGGTGAGATGACTTACCGCATGAGTGGTCCATTGAGCGAGGGACGGTTTTCGGAAGCCGTTGAGGTTGGGATTTACGTGTTCGTCAACGCCCTTGCCGAGAAGGTGGGATTCAACGCCGCCGACCTTGAAAAACCGGTGATCACGGCAGAGGCAAGTACCAAGGTCAACGCTGACGACACACAAGCGGTCCTGATCAACGCATCGGCGGACCCACAACGAAGCCGTCCAAGGATCGTGAACGAGGCTGCGCTTCCGACGCCGACCGAAACGCCTACGCCGTCACCTTCACCAAGCGAAACCCCGGCTGCGCCAACACCCGAACCGACGCCATCTGAAACACCGGCAGCTACACCAGCGGAAACTCCAGCAGCGACACCGAGTGAAAGTCCATCACCGGAATCAAGCGAAACACCGAAACCAGAAACCACGCCAACAGAAATTCCCAGTCCTGCTGTATTAGACGAACTGCCCGCACGCAGTACCGAAACACCAAAATCTGAGACGCCAAAGTCGACTCGCAAGACACCGGCCAAAGCAACACCGGCACCCAAACGACTGACACCTGC
>JAICGQ010000275.1 GCA_025923035.1 Pyrinomonadaceae bacterium
CGACGTCGCTTGCCGGGACCTTCATGCGGCAAGACGATGCGTCGCACGTCCGACAGCGGATACACGCTGAGGAGTGCGACGCCTGTCTCTTCTTCATCGCCGGGTTTCGCCGCTGGTGGCGCGGCCCACGCGTAATGCATGCCTAACTCGTCAGCCATCAGTTTCGCGACGTTGCTGTTCCCTGTGCGCTTCTTTCGGCGGTCGACTTCCTGGAGTGCCAGTATTACGGCGCTTCCGATTTCGGGATCTTCCTTCAGGAGTTTGTTTAGTTTCTTGAGGTCGTCACCGCTGCGCCAGCGGATGTTGTACGACACGATCTTGAGTTCAGCGGGTGCGGTTGTTTGGGCTTTTATTGTCGCCGCTTTCCCGGATTCGAACAGGGCGTCGTTGTTTTCGGCAGCAGGTGTTGAGTGAGACTTGTCTTGATAGAAACTGTAACCAGGCGAAAGTGGCACCGCTAAAAGTACGATCAGTAGTACGCGTTTCATGATCCCTCTCGTTCTAAAACTCCAGTTGCAAACCGTCAAACGCGGCGATTGTCTCGCCGGACCACAGCTCGCGAGCCTCGGCTTCGAGGTCGATCCCGTCCCACTCCGGATAAAGATGCGTCAACACTACTCGATGAGCGCCGCACATCTTCGCCAGCTTCATCGCGTCCGCGAGTTCGAGGTGCTTCTCGACGGGTTTGTTTCTCCTGAAAGAACATTCCATCAGTAGCAGGTCGACCTGATTGGCGAATGATGCCAGATTCTCGGAAAAACCGGTGTCGGAAGTATAGACAAAACTTTTCGGGGCGTGCGTATTCAACCGCACTGCCATGCTTTCGTCGGTGTGGGGCGTTTTGAAAGTCTGGGCGATGACGCGCGGCAGAATTTCGAATTCTGTAGACGGTGCGACTTCGACGATCTCGATCGGGAACGGTTGTTCCAGCAGCGAGTAGTTGTTCGAGTCGCTAATCGTGCGCGTGATGCGCTTCAGGCCTTCCGGACCGAAGATTCGCAACGGCTTTGTACGGCTCTGCGTTTGCGGCGCCCATTTTGTGCCGAAAAGGAATGTCGGCAGTCCGCCGAAATGATCGAGGTGGAAGTGCGAGACCCAGATCGCGTCGAGGTTGGGCCAATCGAGACGTTCCTGGGCCATACGATGTGCGGCGTCGGCGCTGATGTCGAGCAGCAGCGAACCGTTCGACGTTTGTAGCCAGTGCGCAGACGACGCTCGATCCGGATGCGGAACGGAAGTGCCTGAGCCGAGTACCGTCAGTTTCATGTGGTTTGTAGTGTACGCCAGACTTTACACAAATCTGTTAATCTAAAGCCGCGCTATGAGTTCGCACGAAACCCAACTCGACGTGCTTGCCGTTTTTTCGCATCCCGATGATGCGGAGTTGTCGGTTGCGGGGACGCTCTTGAAGCTGAAGTCGCTCGGCTATCGCACGGGCGTTTGCGACCTGACGCGCGGCGAGATGGGTACACGCGGAACTCCGGAGATTCGCGCGGACGAAGCAGCCGAGGCGGCGCGCATCATGAGGCTTGACGCGCGGCTGAATCTGGAACAACCCGACGGTCACGTTTCGGCCACCGAAGTCGCGCGCATCGCGATGGTGCGGCTGTTGCGAACGTACAAACCAAAAGTGTTGCTTACGACGCACGAAGACGATCCGCATCCGGATCACGCAAATACGTCGATCATCGTCCGACAAGCGGCGCGTTTGGCAACCATGGGCCGCTACGACGAAGAGTCAGGACTCCGGCCAGTGCCGATGCCTGCGATCATGCATTCGCTGTTTTCGCGTCGCATCGTGCCTTCGTTTGTTGTGGACGTTTCGGGATTTGTAGATGAAAAGATGGCGGCGATCCGCGCTTACAGGTCGCAGTTTTACGATGCGGAGTCGAAAGAGCCTGCGACGCGGATCAGCGCACGTGGGTTTATCGAAGAGATTGAGTTGCGGATGCGTTACTTCGGATCGCTGATCGGCGTCGCGGCCGGCGAACCGTATTACGTTCGCGAAGCGCTGAACGTCGACGATCCGCTTGCGCTGCTCACGCGGCCGATGAACATCTACTCCTGAACCTATTTCTTCTTCGGTTCAAGCACTGCGCGCGCGATCGAAATCGTCGCGACCGCCCGTGGTCCTTCACGTTCAAACCCGCGCGCCAGTTCAACCGCCCGATCGTAATCCTGGTTTGCCAGCTCTTTAAAGATCCCGTCGAGATCGAACTCCGGAACGTCGTTGGTGTTTACTGACGACTGATGTTTGCTTTGAAACTGAAGCAACAGTCCGCCGTCTTCCCCTGTAAAACCTTCCGCCGAGTTGGCAGCCTTCACCGCGTCGAACGTGGCGTCCCAGAGTCGCGCGGGATCGACCTCCTTCAACGCGTACGCAACCGCGACCAACGCGCGTGGCCGGTTCGCATCCGAGACCTCGATTCGCCGCGCCTCGGTCGCTGCTTCTTCGACTAACTGCGTCGCGGTCTCGCGATCCGTTTTGACCAGAAACTTGGCGACCTGAGCGAGCGCCCAGGCGCGGTGGACGTGCGTGAGTTCGCCTTTTCGAATCAGTTCGAGTGCCGGCTCTGCCTGCTTCTTGCCGACGTGGTGATTCACCAATTGGCCGTCAACGTACGCCTGAAATTCCTTGCGCACTTCAGTGTCTTCGATCTTGCTCGCGAACTCGCGCGCGCGCATGTCTCCTTCCCTCATGACGAGGTTCGCGAGCTGAATGAAGATCGAGTCGCGTTCGGTGGAAGTCTTCGCGGTGTCGAGCCGGGTCCACAACGCCTGTTCACGCTCGGCGGCAGGCTTTTCGGGCCGCACGCCGCGGTTCATCCATTCATCGTCGCGGCGGCGAGCGCTATCTGAGGCGACTGTGTTCAGCGCCGTCAGTTGACCGCGAAGTGATTCAACCAGTTCCGGAGGCGCGTGTTGCTCGGCCAACGGCAGCAGCCGCTTGATAACGAGATACTTCCCATCGACGCCTGCAGTGCCTACCATTTCCTGTCCCGGCGCCGGCAGCGGGCGCAGCAGGATCGCAGCGGCCGTTTGGAAAAACGCAGCGCGCAACTCGGGTGATACGTCTGCCGGTTTGATCGTTGCAGACATTTGCGACGTCGACATCCCGTTGCCGGTGAAGACCGCGTAAAGGTGCGGGGTGAAGATGTACGACGAAAGCAGCGAGACAGTATTAGCGTCGGCTTGCGCGTTGTTCATCGACGAGCCGAGCAGCGCCAGGTAACGCTTGTCGGCGGCTGCTGGACCAGTGGGATCTTTTTCACGCAAATCGACGAGGAAGCTAATCGTCTCCATCGCGACCGTGTTCAATACCGGGTCGGCGAATTGCAGCGAGCGTTCAACGTCAGCCGTTTCCAATAACTCTCTCGCCACTCCCAAACGTTGGCTGAGCGACTCGTTTAATCGACCGGGATTCAGCTTTGCGTTCGTCGCAGCTTCGGCCTTTTCCGTTTTCAACTTCTCGAGAAACTCTTCGCCGAGTGCACGATCTTTTCGCGCCGCGAGCCGCAACACTTCACGACGCAGGCTCGGCGGCAGACTCACCGCGTAACCCTTGCGTCCGGTTTTTGCCTGCTGCTGGCGTATCTCTTCCTGCAGTTTCTGATCACTCTCGCGATCGGCGATCTCCGCGGCGTCCCACGATTTGCGAAACAGGAGTCGACCTTGTTCGGCGTCGACGGTCCACAGCGCGTCAGCGATGCGAGCGAGCGATCGCGCCCGAAGCGTTTGATCGTGAAACGCGCGCGCGTCTGTCGAGAGCGCGATCAGGAGCGAACGTGCTTGTTGTCGTTTGAGTTTTTCCTTACTCGGTGTTTGCGCCTGGGCAGCTGCAACGACGAACACGGACAGGAGGAGAATTTGGAGGATCTTCATGCTCGTTCTTTCCGCTTTTCGAGAACAGATCGGGCGATTGCTAACGTGGCGACGGCGCGCGGCGCGTAGCTTGTAAATGACTTGGTTACCTGGACCGCGCGCAGCAGATCGGCGCCGGCGAGGTGACGGAACAAACCTTCGAGATCAAAATCTTCCGCCGTGCTGGTGTTGATCACGGTCATGTTCCTGGTCTGCAGACGTGAAAAGATGCGAGTGTCTTCGCCGGTGAATGCGTCGGCAGCGTTCGCCGCTTTGATGACTTCGGAGAGTGTTTCCCACGCGCGCACCATGTCGACCTCGGCCATCTTGGTTGCGACAGCGGTCAATGCACGAGCGCGATCCGGATCGCTGTTGCCGATGCGACGCGCTTCGGCGAGCGCGTCGTTCAGCAAATCGATCGCTTGCGCGCGTTCAGAAGTGAACAGAAGTTTTGCCGCGCTGGTGTAGGTCCAGACGCGCTGGATGCTGGTGAGCTCGCCGTTCTTTGCGAATCGCGCTGCTTCAGTCGCATCCTTTTTACGGATGTAGTATTGGGCCCACTCGAAATCGGTGTAGGCTTTGACGTTCTTGCGCAACTCTGAGTTTGCGATCTTGT
This sequence comes from Pyrinomonadaceae bacterium, assembly GCA_025923035.1. GTDB lineage: Bacteria > Acidobacteriota > Blastocatellia > Pyrinomonadales > Pyrinomonadaceae > PSRF01. The sequence continues at coordinate 4,478 of JAICGQ010000275.1, forward strand.
CGACGAGTTCGCGCCCTAACGGGTCGCCTTTCTGGGTGAACATAGCGGCGAACTCGGCATAGATCGCGTCGCGTTCATCCGCTGTCTTCGCGTGGTCCAACCGGTCCTGCATTCGCTGCGCTGGATTTGGATCGACTTCCTCTTCAGGCCTGAGACCGGCGGTAAGATCGCGATTCCCGCCGTCCTGCGCGTCGGGCGGCACATACGACGCCAGCGCCGTCATTTGCGTCCGCAAACCCGGTTCGAGATCGGGTGCGTATTGTTCGAAGATCGGCAGCAGTCGCTTGATTACCATGTACTTTCCGCGATGGCCCGCAGTCGAACGGTCCTGATCCGGCGGTGGCAACGGCCGCATCAGGATGTCGAAAGCCACTTTCAGAAAATCGCTGCGTAATCGTGGAGGGACATCAGGTGGCTGCGTCGTTCGTCGCGATTGGCTTTGGTTTGCTCCGTTACCTTCAAACTGAATGTAGAAGAACGGTGTGAACAGGTACGACGACAAGCCGGAAACCGTGTTTGCGTCCGACAGCGGATCGCGTGCGGAGCGCGCGAGTAGTCCTTCGAAACCTTTATCCGCGAGGCTCGCGTTCTTCTCGCGGAGCGTGGAAAGAAAGAAGATCGAGTCGAGGTTTACTTTATCGAGCGCGGGCACGGCGTAGGCCCAGCCACGATCGACGTCTCCTTCCTGGACCAACTGTTGGGCCAGTCGCAATCGTCTTGTCGAACCGAGCTCTGAGGTGACCGGGTTGCGACGCGCCTGTGCCGTTGCCTCTTCATCGGCCTTCGCATTTGCGTCCTCGAAAATCTTCAGAAACTCCTCGGTGAGCTTGGGATCGCGCTTCGCCACGATACGCAGCACTTCGTTGCGTAATTCTGGCCCCCCACGCAGCACGACGGGTTCACCGGAAGCTTGCATTCGCTTCATGTCTTCGGCTTTTTGTCGTGCGGTCTCATTGTCGACAGCGTCGGCAGAATCCCAGGCGCGCCTGAATAACTCGCGCGCGCGATCCTGATCCGTGTCCCAGAGGATGTCCGCAGCGCGGGCCTGAATACGTGCGCGTCGGGTCTGATCTTTGATACCACGCGACTCGTCTGCCAGCGAGATCACGAGCGACGTCGCCATCTCTCGTCGTTGCTCGGCCTCGGCGTCAACCTCTTCGGCTTTTACTTTCGCCGGCTTGACTTGAGCTGTGGCGATTACGGCTGTGAGGCTGAACAGAAGGAGAACGACGAGTAAACGTTGAAACATAACGTACTCCAGTGCAGGTAAATTTGTAAGTCGCGGTAAAACTAGACAGCGATCACTTCGAGATCGGGATCGACTTCCTGCTTCAACATCCCTTCGATCGCCATCAACGTCCCCGTCAGCGAGCTTGGACAACTTCCGCAGGCGCCCTGGTAGCGAATGCTGAGCGTGTGATCGTTCAGCCCCAGGACTTCGAGATAACCGCCGTCGCCCATCAGCGCCGGTCGTACTCTTTCATCCAGTATTTCGTTGATTTTCAACAGTCGCGGGTCGTCACTGGTGACGGCGGCAATCGATCCTCCGACAGCAGCGGCCGCGGCGGCTGCCGGCGAAGGAGCCACCGCCTCAGCGGCACGGATTGGAACCGCCAGCGCCGGAAGCAGTTCGTCCCAATCGCCCTCTTCGTCTTTTTCGACCGTGATCATGCGATCCATGTAAAAGACTGATACTACATGGCCCACGTCGAACAACGACTTCGCGAGTGGATCGTTTTCGGTCTGCTCCGCGGAACCATATTGTCGTGCGACGCCGTTGCTAACCGGTTCGCGGAGAATAAATTTCACGGCATTCGGATTTGGTGTTTCTTCAATATCGCTTATCTTTGGCATCGCAAAACTCCCTTTTTGTGGTGACATTATAGCGATTTTGGCTCGCATCCGCAGGTCGCCGGAATTAGTTTCAAGACTCGTTGCAAGAATCATTGCTAATTTCTCAAACCAGTTCTATACTCCCGCCCTCACTTGCCCCCCCTCTCAGAAGGTGTGTCAAGTTGAGATAGAGGCAGGCGATAGCGAGGGTCGCCTGCCTCACTTCTTTTTGGGATAAAACTCGGACCGGGCCATGCGGACTTGGAAGACGAAAATCTGAGGCTTAAACTTAGATCCTCCCGAACAAAGGAAACGACCCGGCACGGTTTCGATGAACATCGGCATCACTGTATATCCCACTTACGGCGGCAGCGGGATCGTAGGATCCGAACTCGGTAAAGAACTCGCTGCCCGCGGGCACACGGTCCACTTCATTTCTTCAGCACTGCCAACGCGGTTGACCGAGTTGAACGAACGAGTGCGTTTCCACGAAGTGGAAATGATGTCGTACCCGTTGTTCGAGCATCAGCCTTACACGCTCGCGCTCGCGACGAAAATGGCGACCGTTGCCGAAGAAGAAAATCTCGATCTCCTGCACGTCCACTACGCTATACCGCA